>VGBQ01000193.1 GCA_016870425.1 Actinomycetota bacterium
GAGCGCGACGTCCTGCGGTGTGAGCTCAAGGTCGTGCGGCTCGGCACCCGGCGGGGTGAGGTTTACCACCTCGACTGCCGCTCCGCCGACCTGCTCCGCGGCGAACTGCAGCGGATAGAAGGCCGCGACGACCTTCAGCGGTGCCGCGGTCGGGGGGGGCTCAGCCGTGGGCGACGCGGGACTCGACGCAGGCGCAGCCGACGTCGACGGAGCCGTGCTGGAGCCACCTCCGCATGCTGTCAGGAGGACGGCGGCGCCGCCCAGAGCTAGTGCCGGCAGCAGGTCCGCTCGCCGTGAGGGCTTCATGTGTTCCTCCGTTGTCTGTTCGATCAGCTTGCTCTTGTCGATACTAGTGTTCATTATCAAAAACGTCTCGCGGGGGTGGGAAGGGTCAGGCGGCCCCGTCTCCCGGAGCGCTGTGGATCTCCCGGGCCCCCAGCCAGGAGTCCAGGGGATCGGGGGCGCCCAGCCACTCGCTCAGGCCGCGTTCGGCTTCAGCTGACGACAGTGAGACGGCCCGGAAGGTCTCTGCCAAGGCCTCTCGTTCATCGCCGACCCCGGTGATGACGAGCCGGGACCGCGGGGGGATTCGGCCCCACGTGCCGCGCTCGCCGATGTAGAGCTGCCCTCCGGCGGCGTCCCACGTGCACACAGTGAAGGGGCGAGTGGGAGTCCAGAAGGCCCCGAAGCTACGGACCCCCGGGATCGCGAGTGATTCGACAGTGTCGACGAGCCGCTGGGGGTGGAGTGCGTGGGGGGTGGCCACCTCGATCGTCCACGCGCCGTGGCTCATTGAGCCCCCGTGGGGTCGAGCGAAGACGGGATCCATGCGTGCGTCGGCGCGCTCTGAGTCGTGGGAGAGACGCAGGAGCGAGCGCACGTCCGTCTCGTGGACGCTTGCCATTCGCACGCCGTCTGCGGCACGGACGTGGTCCAGGAGGTCGGATGCGCGAGGGCTGCTTGGTGCATGGCCATGGACGAGCAGTACGTCGGCATGGCTGACCTGCTCGGCTAGGGCGCCCGCGATAGGTCGCCCGTCGTCCTGTCCGAACCCCAGACCGCGGTCGCAGACCCGATCCTTGCCGAGGAGGTCCTCCTCGAAGGTCGAGACATCCACCAGAGCGCCCACGGCCGCCAGGCGTACCTGGGAGAGAGAGCCCGAGCTCGCGGTCGCCCTGGCCAGGGTGCGGCTGACTCCGTGGCTTTCCGCGGTCACCGGTAGGGCGAGGACGAGCGAGTCGCTGTGCCCGCGGTCGACCAGGCTGGCCATGACCGGAATCGCGTCTTCGCGAACGGCGCAACTTGTGCAGGCATGCTCGAGAGGAGCGCGGAGGTCCTCGATGACCTCTCCCTGGACGATGACGGTCCGCCGAAGCTCGCCGGGGTCCTCTGAGATGTCGTATCGCAGCACCGTCGTTCCAGCCGAATCGACGGCAAGCCCGAAGACGGCGGACTCCCTCAGCACGGGATCGATAGACGAGAGCACGACGAGCGGGACGCGGGTCACGGAGCCTCCTGCCATTTGACACTAATGAAAATCATTGTCAAGATAGCACACAGCGGTCACTCGGCAAGCAGGAGGAATGAATGAAGCCCGGGATCCATCCGGAGTACGGATACGTCGTCTTCCGCGACAAGAGTGCCGACTTCGCTTTCCTTACTCGGTCCACGGCGAAGTCGGACAACACGATCGTGTGGTCGGACGGCGAGACCTATCCCTTGATTGATGTGGAGGTCTCCAGCGCGAGCCATCCCTTCTACACGGGTCGGCAGAAGGTGCTCGATTCGGCGGGTCGTGTGGCGCGCTTCGAAAGGCGCTACGGCGGCGCTCCGGAGCACGCGGGGGAGTCGGCCTGATGGCAGTTCCCAAGCGTCGAACTTCGCGATCGCGTACCCGATCTCGGCGCGCTCAATGGCGAGCTACTCCTCCGGATCTCGTGCCCGTGGAGCGAAACGGCCAGCGTCAACTGGTGCCTCGCCGGCTCTTGCGGAGCCTCCACCGCGGATGGTTGGACGACGCTCGCTGACGCGGGTGTTCACCAGAAAGGAGCAAGCAGCATGGCGGGATATTGCCAAGTCACCGGAGCCTCGCATGGCTTCGGAAACACGATTAGTCACTCGCATCGACGCACGTCGCGGATGTTTCGAGTCAATCTTCAGCGCAAGTCCTACTGGGTCCCCAGCCTGGGGAGGCGCGTGACGCTGACGCTGAGCACCAAGGGAATCAAGACCATTGACAGACGAGGCATCGATGCCGTCGTCGCGGACCTCCGCAAGCGAGGGGAGCGAATCTGATGGCGAAGAAGGATGCCGTGCGTCCGATCATCAAGATGAGATCCACGGCGGGGACCGGCTACACCTACGTCACCCGCAAGAATCGGCGCAATGACCCGGACCGCCTGGTGCTGCGCAAGTACGACCCGCGCGCACGCGCTCACGTGGAGTTCCGAGAGGACAGGTAGCCGAAATCAGAGGCGGCCCATCGCCTTGAGCACGGCGGCGCCCGCCAGGGCCACCACCACGATGCCCCTCAGCATCCGCCCGCTGGGAGGGATCGCCGGCCAGGACAGCACGAGGAGCCAGAGGAAGAACAAGGTCAGCAGGCCCAGGATGAGTGCTCCCAGCCAGGCGAGGGAGCCGGTCTGGATCATGCCGAGGACGAGCAGGACCGACAGCACGGCGACGATGAGCCACTTCGGCAGCCGGGTGAGGCGGGTGAGCAGGGGCAGGCTCATCCGCTGGAAGGCGGTGAGCTCCTGGGGAGACCGCGCGGGTGTCGAGGCGGGTTGGCTGGAGGGCCCGGCTCCCTGGGGGCCACGCGGCCCGCGCACGCCGGGGCGCTTGTCGCGAGCGGCCATGGTCCTCCTTGCCCTGCGGACCCGTGTGGTCGGTGATCCGTCGTCCCACCCTAGCTACGGTGGTGGGCATGCTGCCAGCACCAGACCCCGGCTCGGCCCCCGGGTTCGTCGCCCTCCTGCGCTTCCGGTCCCGCGATGTCCCGGCGCTCACGGCGCAACTGCGCGCATCCGTCGCCCTGCTGGCGACGAAGGTCGGATTCATCAATGCGCACATGGCGCGGGCGATCGACGAGCCCGACCTCATTGTGCTCCAGCTCGGCTGGGACACGGTGGGCTCGTATCGCCGGGCACTGTCGGCGTACGACGTCAAGGTGCAGGTGGTGCCTGTCCTCTCGCAGGCCCTCGACGAGCCGACGGCCTTTGAGGTCCTGCACTTCCGCGACGCGCACCGCTCAGTCGACGCGCCAGGTGCGCTGGCCGCTGACGCGACGACAGTGAGCCTGGGCAGCGCAGCAGCCGAGATCGTGCCGCCGGCACCGTCATGACAGGTTTCGCGAACCTTGCCGACGCAGGCGCGCGGCTCGTCCCCGCGGTGAGCGACGTCGCGAGTGGCCTGCGCGACCCGATTGTGCTGGCCATCGTCCCGAACGGCGTACCCGTCGCCGAGCCTCTCGTCGAAGCGCTCGCGCTCCCGCTCGCCGGTGCCTACCTCGATCGCGAGGGCGAGCCGCACGTCACGGATATCCCGGAGGTCCATGGGCGAGACGTCATCGTCGTCGACGACGGGGTCGAAACGGGCACTGCGGCCAGGCTCGTGGGCGCGGCCCTGCGCTCCGGGGGCGCGACGCAGGCGGTCCTCGCCGTGCCGGTCTGCCCGCGCCAGGCCGAGGCCGGGCTGATCACCCTCTACGACGAGATCGTCGCGATCGATCGTCCCCTCGCGCGGCGGGACCTGCACTGGCACTACGTCGACTTCGACACCATCGACGAGGCCGAGGCGAGGCGACGCCTCCACGATCGCTAGGGTTCGGGGATTCCTGCTCGGCAGTCCGGCGAAGCCGTGGCTGCAGGGCTTGTCCGCCGACAACCAGCCGGAGTGGATCATGGCCGATCGCGTCGATGCCGTCGTCAACCTCAGCAAGCGCCGGGGATTCGTCTTCCCCTCATCCGAGATCTACGGCGGCACCCGCTCCGCCTGGGACTACGGCCCCCTCGGCGTCGAGCTCAAGGAGAACATCCGACGCCAGTGGTGGCAGGCCGTCGTGCGCGGCCGCGATGACGTCGTCGGCCTGGACTCCTCGGTGATCCTCGCCCCGCAGGTGTGGGAGGCCTCCGGTCACGTCTCGGCGTTCGTCGACCCGCTCACCGAGTGCAAGAAGTGCCACAAGCGCTGGCGCGCGGACCAGCTCATCGAGGCCTTCGAGGAAAAGCACGGCCGTGCACCCGAGGGTGGCCTGACCGAGATCGTGTGCACCAACTGCGGCACCAAGGGCGACTTCACCGAGCCGCGTGACTTCAACGGCATGCTCCGCACGATGGTCGGACCGGTCGAGGAGGCCGGCGCCCTGCACTACCTGCGCCCCGAGACCGCCCAGGGCATCTTCGTCAACTACCTCAACGTGATGAATGCCGCGCGCAAGAAGCCGCCCTTCGGCATCGGCCAGACAGGCAAGAGCTTCCGCAACGAGATCACCCCGGGCAACTTCATCTTCCGCACGCGCGAATTCGAGCAGATGGAGATGGAGTTCTTCGTCAAGCCGGGCACCGACGAGGAGTGGCACGAGTACTGGCTCCAGCAGCGCTGGGATTGGTACGTCGACCTCGGCATGAACCCTGACAACCTGCGCTTCTTCGAGCACCCCAAGGAGAAGCTCAGCCACTACTCCAAGCGCACCGTCGACATCGAGTACCGCTTCCGCTTCGCGGGT
>VGBQ01000194.1 GCA_016870425.1 Actinomycetota bacterium
AGGAGATGCGCCTCCCTCTGATCCCCGAACTCGGTGAGACCTGGTGCCGGGTCGTCGGGGAGGGTGATCGCACGCCCATCGTGCTGCTCCACGGCGGCCCCGGATACAACTCCGAGTACCTCCGGCGCTTCGAGAACTTCGCCAGGACGGGTCGCACCGTGATCCGCTACGACCAGATCGGCAGCGGCAGGTCAGTCGTCGCCGATGAGCACTACCGTCCGGGGGTCTTCACCGTCGAGCTCTTCCGCCGCGAACTCACCCGGCTCCGCGAGGAGCTCGGCCTCGACGAGGTCATCCTCATCGGACAGTCGTGGGGCGTGATGCTCGCACTCGAGCACGCGATCGAGGGCGCAACGGGCATCCGGGGCCTGGTCTTGATGAGCGGGCCGGCAAGCATCGAGGAGTGGACCGCGGAGACCCTTCGTCTGCGCGATGAACTGCCAGAGGACGTGCGCGAGACTCTCGCTCGCGAGGAGGCCGCCGGGCGCGTGGGCAGTCCGGAGTTCAAGGAGGCCTACGCCGTGTGGGAGCGAACCCACGTCCTGCGCATGGACGAGCCACCCCCGTGGGAGGCCGAGGGCCTGGAGATCTTCGAAGGCGACATGCGTGTCTACGACCTCACCACCGGCGGAGCGGAATTCCCCACGGAGGGGACGACCTTCGAGCTCGACGGCTGGGACGTCCGGCCGATGCTCGGCAGCGTCAGCGCTCCTACCCTGCTCCTCAGCGGCCGATACGATGAGGCGACCCCAGCGGTGATGAGTACTCTGCAGCACGGCATTGCGGGATCGCAGTGGCACATCCTCGAAGAGAGCTCGCACAGCTGCCACACGGAGGAGGAGGCGCTCACGATGCTACTCGTGGCGGACTTCCTCGCGCGCATCGAAGGCGACGGCCGATGATGCGCAAGCGTCGCACCCGGGAGGAGACCAGGGAGCTCCTGCTCGATGCCGCCGTGCGCGTCGTGCTCGCGCGATCCAACGGCGATCTCGATGGCTCGACCAATCCGCTCGCCGGGGTGCGCATCACCGACGCCTTGGAGGAGGTCAACCGCCTACTCCACGATCGCGACCCATCGGCCCCGCAGATGACGACCGGGGCGGCGTACAACATCTGGCCCAGCCAGGAGGAGTTCCAGCAGGCCCTGCTTGACAAGATTCTCTTGGACGCGGCGACGCCGGAGATCGACCGCGTGAAGGCCGAGTTGGATTCGGGCCTGCACCAAGGCCTGGACTGGCGCGAGCTGGTCACCCGCTGCTTCGGAGTGGACTTCGAGGTGAGCTACGAGGAACCTACGATGTTCCTCATGATCGGCATGACGGCACTAGCTCCTCCCCAGCGCCTGTCCACCATGAACAAGGAGAGCAACGAGCGCTACCTAGCCGAAACCGGGGCAATCCTGCAGCGGATCCTCGAGCACGGCGGGCGCCGTATGGCACCCGGCCTCACCGTCGACGACCTGGTCTGGGCCATCGAGGCGATCGAGTCCGGCTACATGCTGCGTCGCCGGGCCGAGGTGGATGTCACCGATCGCAAGATCAACGGCCACACGGTGGTGCAAAGTGCGATCCTCGCCGTCGTCGAGGACTTCACGGTCGACGCAGGCGCCTGAGCGATTCGCTCTACTATCCGACCGGCGTTCTCGACGCGGAGCCAGAGCCAGCTCGCCCGGCGGCATGCTCGCCGGCCAGCCAGCCGAAGGTGACCGCGAGCCCCAGGGTCGTGCCCCCACCCCAGTAGGCCTCGCCGGAGGGAGATGCCACGCAGTTGCCGGCGCCGTACATCCCCGCGATGGCAGTGCCATCGGGTCGCACGATGCGGCCGTCGGGGTCGATCACCGGGCCGCCCTTCGTGTCCAGCGTGCCGGCCACGAGGAGCACGGCGCGCCACGGTCCCGAGTGATCGAACGGGTGCATGGTGGGGTTGCCGAACTCCGCGCTGCGAGGCGCACCGCTTCTCGCTCGCTGGGTGCGGGACTCACCGCGGTGGAAGTCCACATCGACGCCGCTCCGAGCGAGGTCGTCGAAGCGACCGACGGACAACGCAGCCTGCTCGGCCCAGTCGTCGGCAAGGCGCAGGCCCGGAAAGCGGTCGTGGTGACGCGCCAGACGAGCGTCGATAGCCGCAGCGAGGCCGGTGAGGGTCTCCGCCACGATCTCGTGCTCGTCGGCGCCACCGGCCCGCGCCAGCGGGTTGCCGCCCCCTTCGTCAATGGGCGCATCTCCGGGCATCGCCCGGCAGCGCTCGCTCACGGAGCGATCGAAGAGCATCACCAGAACCCGATTGGGGTACTCGCCGAGAGCCTCATCCCACCGCAGGAATGCTCGCGTCATCTCGTTGTAGGTCACCTTCTCGTTCACGACGCGCTGACCAAGCCGGTTGAGCAGCATCATCGAGTCGCCCGGGAGCCGGAAGGCACCGCTGACCGGCTCGGCGCCATGGTCGAGCAGCATGGGCGTGAGCCAGGCGTTGGCCATGTTCGCGAATCGCGCACCGAGCGCTGAGGCGAGGAGGACGACGTCGCCCGTGCTGCCGCGTGCAGCGAGGCCGCCCGTGATGGGCGAGGGCAGGTGTGCTCCCCGCAGCGCTGCATTGTGCGTGAAGCCACCCGTGGCGAAGACGACACCACCGCGTGCGCGCACCAGCGAGGCGCTGGCGGCACTACGACCTGCTTGCACGCCTACAACCGCACCGCTCTCGGAGTCGACAATGAGCCCGTGCACGGGGGTTGACGTGCGCACGCGCACGCCCATCTCCCCGGCAGCGGTCGACATGGCCTCGATGATCTCCGCGCCGGTGGCCTCACGCCCGTCAGGCAGTGGGACGTAGAGCGCCCGACCCCTCGGGCATTGGTTCTCGGGCAGGTCGGCCCAGTAGTCCCACGTGTCAGCGAGTGGCCGCAGACGGGGCGCGCCGAGGGCATCGAGCTCCGCGACGACTCGCTTGCCGTGGTCGTAGAACGCCTCCAGCAGTGCATAGTCATCGGGCGGCAGGCCGAGGGTCGGCGAGTCCGGGGCGTACTGGGTCGGCCGAGCCAGACGGGCGAGGTAGCGCAGCGCATCGTCACGGGGATCGCTGTGCCCGAGCCCGTCCAGCCAGGGGTGGTCGCAGATCCACAGCCAGGTGCCGGCGCGCTGCGGGAGTTCGCCCGGTGCGGGCGGCCCACCACACTCACCGCCTGCCTTGGCCGTCGTGCCACCGATCTGCTCGAGCTTTTCCAGCACGAGCACGTCAGCCCCGCCACGCCTCGCAGCAATCGCTGCTGACCACCCGGCAGCACCGCTGCCGACGACGACGACATCTACCTCGTCGTCCCACGGCACCTCATCGGGAGAGGCGAAGACCACATGCCCACCGGCGTGCTCGATCATTCGATCACAGGAATTTCGTGCACGATGAGCCGCTCGAAGCGTGACACGTGAGCGAGAGTGTCGGCGCGTGTCTCTGCTGCGGCGGGTCGGCCGTAGACCTCATCGAAGGCAGCTTCGTCAGCGAACCACTGCTCGGCGACCCCGTCCCACTCGCATTCTGCTCCGGGGTGACCGGCGAGTCCGTCGGTGTCGCTCTGGCGGATATTGACGGTGTAGCGCAGCAACTGCGGCCGCTGGCGGTCCGCGATCATGTGGAGATGCTCGCGCCACCAGGCGCCGAACTCCTCCAGCGTGATCCCGTCGGCTCGCTTGAGGAACCACATCACCTTGAGCATCTATGCCTCCGTCTGCGACGGCGGGAGCTCGCCCGCCAGCCATCCCCCGTCCACCGCGACGAACGCCCCGGTGACGTACGCCGCATCCGCTGAAGTGAGGAAGGCAACTACCGAGGCGACCTCCGATGGCTCGCCGTGCCGACCGAGCGGTGCGCGGTCGGCGTAGTAGGCGATCCGCACCGGGTCGGCGAAACTGCGTGCGTTCAAGGGCGTGTCGATCACACCGGGCGCGACGACGTTGACACGGATGCCGTGGCGACCCCAGTCGACCGCCAGGCCACGGCCGAGTTGAAGTACCGCCCCCTTCGACGACACATACGCCACCTGACCCGGCATCGACATCATCGAGTTGATCGAGCCGATCAGCACCACACTGCCCGGCCTCCCAGTCGCGATGAGGTGACGCCCAACAGCCCGAGCCATGTAGAACGACCCGTCGACGTTGACGCGCTGGACCTGCGACCAGGTGTCGTCGTCCATCTCCTGAGCCGGTGCGTTGAACTCGATGCCGGCTGCCGTCACCACATGGTCGACGTGGCCGAATTCCTCGACGGCACGGGCGACCGCCGCATCACACGCCGCTGAAGACGATACGTCGGTCACCACCCCGAGCGCCCCACCGAGCGCCCGCACTTGAGCGTCCACATCCGCGACGAGGTCCACGCCCACGACGGTGTCGCCGCGCTCGGCAAGGCGGCGCACGCAGGCCGCACCGATGCCGGATGCAGCTCCCGTCACGATCGTGACCACGCTTTCCACCTGCGTGCTCATCCGGGCCCCGCCGCGAGCGGCAGGTGCAGGACCGACCGGTGCTCACCCGAGTGCAGCACGTCCACGGTGGCGACACGGACGTCGTCGGGAGTCTCGAACCCATCGGGACGGCCGGTGTGGTGATTGCGATCCATGCGCACTGACCCGGTGTGACGCAGGGCCAGCTGAAGTCGCGATCCTGCAGCGAGTCGGCGGGCGAACC
>VGBQ01000195.1 GCA_016870425.1 Actinomycetota bacterium
TCATGGTCAGACTCCGCGCGCGAGGGATAGCCGGACAGGCCACCTTCCTTGCGCAGTGAGTCGAAGGCGGGCCAGCGCCCGGTGAGCATCTTGTGCACGTAGGCCTGGTGGCCGGTGTCCCACAGGATGACATCGTGTGGGGAGTCGAAGACGCGGTGCAGCGCGAGGGTGACCTCCACCACGCCCAGATTGGGTCCGAGGTGCCCGCCCGTGGCCGAGACCTGACGGACGAGGAACTGCCGGATCTCCTCGGCGAGGAAGGGCAGGTCGTCCGGTGAGATGCGCCGCAGGTCCTCCGGCGAGGTGATGCCCTCAAGAAGCCCCATGCCGCTCCCGCCTCCTGCCTGCATGCCATGGCGACACGCCCGGCATGCCCAGTCTAGGTGCCGGCCGGCCTCTCCACACGTCAGAGGCGGGCCTGCCAGCGGCGACCTGCCAGCGCCTCACCGACCATGGCCACCTCACGCTGCAGGCGCTGCAACTCGGCGCCCTCCGCCTCGATCTGCCGTAGGACCTCCTCGGCATCGACTCCGGATTCCGCGAGGGCCGTGCGGGCGCGTGCGTAGGCGAGTCGGGCGCCGTGGATCCGTGCCTCGATGTCGCAGGCCACGCGGAAGGCGAGGGCTTGCGGATGGCGCCCCCACACCGACGCCGCAGAGCGATCGACGCTGGAGACGTCCCAGAGCCACCGGGTGGCGGACTCGGCGAACTCGGCGTCGTCGGGCGCGGCCACCTGCACCGGCCATCCCGGCGGGTGCACGACTAGACCAGCGAGCGCAGCACGAACTGCAGGATGCCGCCGTGCCGGTAGTAGTCAGCCTCGCCGGGGGTGTCTACCCGCACGCGGGCAGTGAACTCCACGGTGCGCCCGTCAGCGGCAACGGCCTCGACGTCGACCCCTGTGGGCGTGCGGCCGTCGTTGAAATCCCGGATGCCTCGGATCGTGAACACCTCATCGCCGCGAAGTCCCAGCGAGTCAGCACCCGTGCCCTCGGGGAACTGGAGCGGCAGCACGCCCATGCCGATGAGGTTGGAGCGGTGGATGCGCTCGTAAGACTCGGCAATGACGGCCTTCACACCGAGCAACGCTGTGCCCTTGGCGGCCCAGTCTCGACTGGAACCCGAGCCGTATTCCTTGCCCGCGAGGATCACCAACGGCGTGTGGTGTCGTGCGTAGGCCATCGCGGCGTCGTACACCGGCACGGTGGCATCGTCGGGCGTCGTGAAGTCGACGGTGTAGCCGCCTTCGACGTCATGCAGCATGAGATTGCGCAGTCGAATGTTGGCGAAGGTCCCTCGGATCATCACCTCGTGATTGCCGCGTCGCGATCCGTAGGAGTTGAAGTCCTTGCGTTCGACACCGTGCTCGGCGAGGTAGATCCCCGCCGGGCTGTCGGCCTTGATGCTGCCGGCGGGAGAGATGTGATCCGTCGTCACCGAGTCGCCGAGCTTGAGCAGGACCCTGGCGCCGACGATGTCATGCAGCGGCTCTGGCTCGCGTGGCATGCCCTCGAAATACGGCGGCTTGCGCACGTAGGTGCTCGCCGGATCCCAGGCGAAGCGGTCACCGGTCGGCGTCGGCAGGCCCCGCCAGCGGTCGTCGCCGTGGAACACATCGGCGTAGCGAGCCGCGAACATCTCCTCGTCGATGCTGGCATCGATGACGGATTGGATCTCCTGCGGGCTCGGCCAGATGTCGGCCAGGAATACCGGCGCGCCGGAGTCGTCCAGGCCCAGCGGCTCCGTAGCGAAGTCGATGTCCATGGTGCCAGCGATGGCATAGGCGACGACGAGGGGCGGTGACGCGAGGTAGTTCATCTTCACGTCGGGGTTGATACGCCCCTCGAAGTTGCGGTTGCCGCTCAGCACGGAGACCACGGCGAGATCGGCCTCGTTGACGGCCGCGCTCACCTCGGGGATGAGCGGGCCGGAATTGCCGATGCATACGGTGCATCCGTAGCCCACGGTCTCGAAGCCGAGCTTGTCGAGGAACGGCGTGAGACCGGCACGGTCGTAGTAGTCGGTGACCACCTGCGAGCCGGGTCCCAGGGTCGTCTTGACCCACGGCTTGCGGGTGAGGCCGCGCTCAACCGCCTTCTTGGCGAGCAGTCCGGCCCCGACCATGACGGAGGGATTCGAGGTGTTGGTGCAGGAGGTGATCGCCGCGATGACGACGGCCCCGTGGCCGATCTCCACAGGCTCACCGTCGATCTGCGTCTCCACCACGGCCGCTGGCTCGCGAGTGAAGTCGTGGAGGGCGCCGACGAACGAGGCCTTCGCCTCGCTCAGGGCCACGCGGTCCTGAGGTCGCTTGGGGCCAGCGAGTGACGGCACCACCGTGCCAAGATCGAGTTCGACGTACTCCGAATAGCGCGCCTCGCGCTCGGGGTCGTGCCACAGCCCCTGGACGCGCGCGTACGCCTCGACCAGGGCAACCTGCTCCTCATCGCGACCGGTGAGACGGAGATAGTCGATCGTGGCTGAGTCGATCGGGAAGATCGCCACCGTCGAGCCGTACTCCGGGCTCATGTTGCCGATCGTCGCCCGGTCGGCAAGAGGCACCGCGCCCACACCCTCGCCGTAGAACTCAACGAACTTCCCCACGACGCCGTGCTTGCGCAGCTTCTCCGTGATCGTGAGGACGAGGTCCGTCGCCGTGGCACCCGTCGGCAGTTCGCCGGTGAGCTTGAAGCCCACCACGCGCGGGATCAACATGGACACCGGCTGGCCCAGCATCGCCGCCTCGGCCTCGATGCCGCCGACGCCCCAGCCCACTACGCCAAGGCCGTTGACCATCGTCGTGTGGCTGTCCGTGCCCACCACGGTGTCGGGATATGCCTGGCCGCCTCTCGCCATGATCACGCGCGCAAGGTGCTCGATGTTGACCTGGTGCACGATGCCTGTGCCCGGGGGCACCACCTTGAACTCCTCGAACGCACCCTGGCCCCAGCGCAGGAACTGGTAGCGCTCGCGGTTGCGCTCGTACTCCAGCGCGGTGTTGAGATCTGCGGCGTCAGGGCGGGCGAAGTAGTCGGCGATCACGCTGTGATCGATGACGAGCTCGGCAGGCGCCAGGGGCTCGATCCGCGCCGGGTCGCCCCCCAGGTCCACGACCGCCTCGCGCATCGTGGCGAGGTCGACGACAACGGGGACTCCGGTGAAGTCCTGCATGATGACGCGAGCCGGCGTGAACTGAATCTCCTCCGAGGGCTCAGCGTCCGCGGACCAGGATCCGAGCGCCCGGATCTGCCCTTCCGTGACGTTGGCCCCGTCCTCGGTGCGCAGGAGGTTCTCGAGCAGGATGCGATGGGTGAAGGGGAGCGTGTCGGCCCCCGGCACCGCATCCACACGGAAGATCTCGTAGGTGCGATCCCCCACGGCGAGCGTGTCCCGCGCACCCAGGCTGTCCCTACTCGCTGCCACGACGTATCCCTCCCACGTAGCCGACGCCGCCACACTACTGCGCGACGCGCGGGCGTCCGTGTGGCCCTCGTGGCCCCCTCATCCGTGGCCTCACCTGTTAGCGTGGCCGGGCTCGGGTAGCCCGAACGGCCCGGCGTAAGGGAGGTCCAGACCGCATGTGCGGCATCGCGGGTGTCCTTGGACCCGAAGAACGCACGTCGACGGTCATCGGTCCGATGCTCGACGTGATCCATCACCGCGGACCGGACGACTCGGGGGCCTACGTCGGGCCCGACTTCGCCTTCGGCATGACACGGCTGTCGATCATCGATATCGCAGGCGGACACCAGCCAATGTGGAGTGCCGACGGCACGGTGGGCATCGTCTACAACGGGGAGCTTTACAACTACCGCGAGCTGGACGAGGAGCTTGCAGCGGCCGGCCTGCCTCCGCGCAGCAGCAGCGACACCGACACCATCCTGCGGATGTACGAGCACCTGGGGCGGGACGACCTACCGGCCATGCTGCGTCGCCTCCGGGGGATGTTCGGCTTCTGCATCTACGACGCATCGCTGCAGCGACTGGTGCTCGCACGCGACCCCTTCGGGATCAAGCCGCTCTACGTGCGACTGGACGAGGGCTCATCGGTGATGGCCTTCGCGTCCGAGATCAAGAGCCTCCTCGTGGACCCCCAAGCGGTCCCCGAGGTCGACATGGACGCGGTGGTCAACTACCTGTCCTTTCAGTTCAATCCCCTGCGCCAGACCTTCTTCCGCGGCATACACCGGCTAGACCCGGGGCACTTCGCCGCTGTCGACCTCGCCGACCCTTCCTTCCGGCCCGAGCGCTACTGGCGCTACGAGTTCGCGCCCGCGGTGGACGACGAGCGGCGGCTCGTCGACGAGGTGCGGTCAGTGCTCGAGGACTCCGTCGAGCACCACCTCATCGCGGATGTCCCCGTGGGGGCATTCCTCAGCGGCGGCGTCGACAGCGCGATCACCGTGACCCTTGTGCAGGAGCAACGGCGTGCCCAGGGCCTGGATCCGGTCAAGACCTTCACCGTCGGATTCGATGCCGTGAGCGAACACGCGGAAGCACGCGAGGTGGCCGACGCCTTGGGCACCGATCACCACGAGATCCACGTGGACATCTCCGACTATCTGGGCGTCCTGCCGGACATCGCCTGGTTTTTCGACGAACCGGTCGCGGATCCCTCCGCGGTCTCGCTCTACTTCGTCGCCCGTGCTGCCCGGGAGCATGTGACCGTCG
>VGBQ01000196.1 GCA_016870425.1 Actinomycetota bacterium
CTGCCCGCCGTCACGCTGCCGGAGGTCATGGCCGGTGTGCGGCTCGGCGGTGCCGTCACCCTTGAGTCACTGGTCGCCGCTCTCTACGACGGCATGCGTCTGGCGACCATCCTCATCTGCGTGGGCGCAGCCAACTCGCTGGCGTCACCCGCACGACTGCTCAAGGCGGTGCCCGCGGCGCTCTATGAGTTCGGCCTCTCGGTGGTCGTCGCGGTCACCTTCGCGCCGCAACTCGTCGCGGATCTCGATCGCATCCGCAGGGCGCGCCGCCTCCGCGGGCGCACGGTCGGCGGAGTGCGCGGCACCGCGGCCGTTGCGCTGCCTGTGCTCGAGGGCGCACTCGAACGCTCAGTGACCCTTGCCGCGGCCATGGACTCACGCGGCTACGGACGCCAGGCGCAGCGCTCAACCCTGGTGCGCCGCGTCACGGCCGGTGCCCTGCTCGGCGCACTCGCCCTCACCGTGATCGGCGCCTACGGACTGCTCGACGCCTCGGCCCCCGCGGCGCTCGGCCTGCCCATGCTCGGTCTCGGACTGCTCCTGGGCGTCGCGGGATTCGTGCTCGCCGGGCGACGCACCGTCCGCACGCGGTATCGCCCGGACCCCTGGTCATGGCCGGAGTGGGGTGTCACCCTGTGCGCCGTCGTCACGGCGTCCACGCTCGTGGGACTGAGCATGTGGGGGGATCCCGGACTGATCGCCCCGATCGATCCCCTGGCCTGGCCGGCCGTGCCCCTGCTCGCGGCGGCCGCCATCCTCGTCAGCGTGCTTCCGGCAGTGATCGCCCCTCCCGCACCGGGCCGTCGTACTCCTGAGCCCGGCGAGGAGCAGACATGAGCCCCATCATTGAGTTCACGTCGGTCACCATCACCTATCCCGGCGCCGACCGCCCCGCACTGGCCGAGGTCGATCTCGTAATCGACGAAGGCGAATTCGTGCTCGTCATCGGCGAGACCGGCAGCGGCAAGACGACGCTCCTGCGCGCGGTCAACGGCCTCGTGCCGCACTTCACCGGTGGCACCCTTGCCGGCAGCGTGCGCGTCGCCGGACGGGATACGTCGACCCACCAGCCCAGGGACCTCGCGGACATCGTGGGGATCGTGCCCCAGGACCCGCTGTCGTCCTTCGTCACCGACACGGTCGAGGAGGAACTCGCCTACGGCATGGAGTGCCTCGGGGTGCCAGCACCCACCATGCGCCGACGGGTCGAGGAGACACTCGACCTGCTCGGGCTCGCTGACGTCCGCGACCGCGCGCTGCTCAGCCTCTCCGGTGGCCAGCGCCAGCGCGTCGCCATCGGCGCGGTCCTCACCGCTCACCCGCGCGTGCTGGTCCTCGACGAGCCGACCAGCGCACTGGATCCGGGCGCCGCCGAAGAGGTGCTCGCGGTCCTGCAGCGGCTGGTTCACGACCTGGGGATCACGGTCGTGCTCGCGGAGCATCGCCTCGAGCGCGTGCTGGAGTACGCCGACCGCGTCATCCACGTGCCCGGTGACGCCCGCCCCCTCGTCATCGGCACGCCCGCCTCGGTGATGGCGACGTCTCCGGTGGCTCCCCCCGTGGTGCGACTCGGGCGCCTGGCCGGATGGAGTCCGCTCCCGCTGTCGGTGCGTGACGCCCGGCGCCAGGCCCACGGCCTGCGCGAGCGGCTGGGCTCGCTGCGCGCGCGCGCGACCGCAGCACCGCATATCCCGACAGCCCCCGTGGTCGCCGTGGCACGCACGCGCGCGTCCTACGGCCCCATCCCCGCGCTGCGCGGCGTCACCCTCGACATCGCCCAGGGCGAGATCGTCGCTCTCATGGGCCGCAACGGCGCGGGCAAGTCCACGCTGCTCTCGACTCTCGTGGGACTGCGACGCCCCGATGCCGGCACCGTGCGCATCGACGGGGTCGACCCCGCGACCCTCACCGGCCCGCGCCTGATCGGCCGCGTCGGCCTGGTCCCGCAGGACAGCACCGACCTCCTGCAGCGCGACAGCGTCGTCGCGGAGTGCGCCGACGCCGACCGGGATGCCGGGGTGGAGCCAGGCAGCACCGCTCGCCTGCTGGAGCGCATCGCACCGGAGATCACCGCTGAGGCGCATCCCCGCGACCTGTCGGAGGGCCAGCGCCTGGTGCTCGCCCTCGCGGTGATCCTCGTCGCGACTCCGGCCGTGCTGCTTCTCGACGAGCCCACCCGCGGACTCGACTACCCGACCAAGGAGCGGTTGACGACCCTGCTGCGCGACCTCGCCGCAGACGGTCACGCCATCGTCGTGGCGACACACGACGTCGAGCTCGCCGCGGAGACGGCCACGCGAGTGGTCGTGCTCGCCGATGGCGAGATCGTCGCGGACGGCCCCACGGCCGAGGTCGTGGTCGGCTCACCGCTCTTCGCACCCCAGGTCGCGAAGGTCCTGGTGGACCACGCGGATGCCGACGTGCCCCTGACGGTGGCCGCCGTGCGTGATGCCCTGGCGGTCAGCACATGACCGGCACGGCCGTGCGCATGGGTGCGCGCTCATGGGCCGCCGTCATCCTCGCCACCGGCGTCGGTGTGATCGCCTTCGGCTGGCCCTTCCTCGCCGAGCCGGGCTCGACGGCGGTCGCGCACGCGGCCGATGCCCCATGGATCTTCGCTGCCGTCGTACCCCTCGTGCTGCTGGTCGTCCTGGCCCAGGTGTCCGATGGCGGCATGGATGCCAAGGCCATCGCTCTGCTCGGCGTCATGGCCGCGGTGGTGTGCATCCTGCGCCCTCTGGGTGCGGGGACAGCCGGCATCGAGCCGATCTGGTTCGTGATCATCCTCGGCGGGCGTGCCCTGGGCCCCGGCTTCGGCTTCTCCCTCGGGGCCCTGTCGCTCGCCGCGTCCGCGCTGCTCACCGGCGGTGTCGGCCCGTGGCTGCCCTTCCAGATGATCGCTGCGGCCTGGGTCGGGCTCGGCGCGGGGCTGCTGCCAGCTTGGCCCGGCGGGTCGGCCAAGCCGACCCTGTCGGGCTCGCCCGGCGGGTCGGTCAAACCGACCCTGTCGGGCTCGCCGGGCCGCGCCGAGATCGGCATGCTCGCTGCCTACGGGCTCGTTGCTTCCATGGCCTACGGCCTGGTGATGAACCTCTGGTTTTGGCCATTCCTCGGCGGACTCGAGGCGACGGCGTACTCCCCCGCGATCCTCTTCGACCCGGGTGCGCCCGTCTCGGACAACCTCGCGCGCTGGTTTGCCTTCTCCCTGGTGACGTCGCTGGGCTGGGACATCCCGCGCGGAGTGCTCACCGCCGCCCTCATCCTCATCGCCGGTCGACCGATGCTCACCGCGCTGGGCCGCGCGTCGCGCCGGGCGAACTTCTCGCCGGCCATTGCCTTCGTCCCGGCCGGCGAGAAGGCTGCGCTCCCATGACACGCGCACCCGAGGTCATCGTCCTCGGCACCGGCGCCGCCGATGGCTGGCCCAGCCCCTTCTGCGAGTGCCTCTCATGCGAAGACATGCGCACCCGCCACCGCGTGCGCACCCCCACGGCGGCGCTACTGGACGATCACATCCTCATCGACGCGGGACCCACGGTGCCCTCCGCGGTGGCGCGCGCGGGGAGATCCCTGCGCGCGGTGCATCACGTGCTGGTGACCCATGCGCACCCTGATCACCTCGATCCGGCTCTGCTGCTGTGGCTGCAGTGGAATCCCACGCCGCACACGCTCCATGTCTGGGGGCCGTCCGCGGTGGTGCGTGCCTGCCGCGACTGGATCGGCCCGCACACACCCGTGGAGTTGCACGAGGTGGCGCCGGGCGACGAGCTGACCCTGCCCACTCCGTCGGGTACCTACGTCACGCGCGTGATCGGGGCTCGACACGAGGGCTGCACGCCCGACGCTGTCGCTGCAGAGGCGGTGATCTACGACGTCGCTACCCCGAGCGGGGGTCGAGTGCTCTACGCGACCGACACGGGCCTCGTGGACGACGTCGCGCCGGTGCGCGATGCGGCGTACGACGTGATCCTCATCGAGGAGACCTTCGGCGATCACGTCGATCACGGCACGGGTCACCTGGATCTCGCCACTCTCCCGGTGATGCTCGACCGGCTGGAGGCAGCGGGCGCGCGCACCGACGCGACCCAGGTCGTGGCCGTGCACCTAGGCCACCACAACCCTCCCGAGGCGATCCTGCGCGATCGTCTCGCCGCGTGGGGGGTGCGATTGGTGGACGATGGCACCGTGATCGGCGCCCCACGTCGCGAACTCATCCTGGGGGGTGCGCGGTCGGGCAAGTCACGCGAAGCCGAGCGGCGCGCATTGGCCTTCGCCGAAGTGACCTACGTCGCCACTGCGGCCGAGCGACCGGGCGATGACGAGTGGGCAGCGCGGGTGGAGATGCATCGTTCGCGCCGCCCGTCGCACTGGCGCACAGCGGAGGGCCCCGAGAGCCTGCTGCCGGCGCTGCGCGAGGCGCAGCCGGGCACCGCGGTTCTGGTTGATTGCCTCACCCTGTGGCTCACCGGCGTCCTCGACGCGGCATCGCCGGACTGGGAGGACACCGCCGCGCTGGCCGTCGGCGCCCAGGAAGCCACGAAGGACCTGATCGATGCGATCGGGGCGTGCCGGGCAACCGTCATCCTGGTGAGCAACGAGGTCGGCATGGGCGTCGTGCCCGCGACACGATCCGGCCGGCTCT
>VGBQ01000197.1 GCA_016870425.1 Actinomycetota bacterium
TGGCCTCACTGGCGAGGGCCGAGGTCGAGGCTGACCACCCGAACGCAACCATCAGGGACGGTGGGTCCGCACTGCTGTGGGCCATGGGCCAGCTCTTCCGGTTCGGTGTGCTCGTCAACGAGCGACCGGTCACGCAAACCGGCGAGTTCTTCGGCATCGTCGTGATCTTCGCCGGCGTCCTCTTCTCCGCCGTCATGCTCTCGGCCGTGACCGCGTGGGTGGTGCAGCAGGGCGGCCAGGACCATCGGGAGCGCGACGAGGAGCGCTACCGCCGCCACGTGCGCGAGGCGCTCCGCGACGCCGGGTTGCTGCAGGACGAGACAGTCGAGCACGACGAGGACATCCCTCGGGTGTTCGTCGACGTAGAGGAGGTCGTCGGGCGCATACCCCGCTACTGGTGGCGCTCGCGGACTGCCGCGACACGGGAGTTCCTCAACGCGATGCCCGATGACCCGGGCCTCACGTGGTTGGCATCATCGGGTGGTCACTCCCGCAAGCTTGTCGCCGTGCT
Organism: Actinomycetota bacterium; assembly: GCA_016870425.1. GTDB lineage: Bacteria > Actinomycetota > Actinomycetes > S36-B12 > S36-B12 > Mxb001. The sequence continues at coordinate 512 of VGBQ01000197.1, forward strand.
CCACTCGACCGTCCTCTCCGCGGGAGAGGTCGACACCGACCCCGGCGCGGGCATATCGGTGGTGGTCACGGCTGAGCAGAGCGGGCGGTGGATCGACGAGCGCGCGCGTGAGGGCGATGTGGTCGTCACGGGCAATGTCGAGCACTCCGAGGGCCTCACCGAGCGGGGGGTGGTCGTGATCGCGCCGAGCGCACTGGCTTCCTTGGGCGGACCCCCGACGACGACGGCGTAGGGTGGCGCCATGCCCACCGCAACTCGATTCGAGCTCCTTCCCGCTGTCGACATCGCCGGCGGCACCGCCGTGCGACTGGTGCAGGGCGAGGCGGGGAGCGAGACCTCCTACGGCGACCCCGTGGCGGCGGCCCGACAGTGGGTCGACCAGGGTGCCCACTGGCTCCATGTCGTCGACCTCGATCGCGCCTTCGGCCGGGGCAGCAACGCCGAGCAGGTCGATGCCATCGTGTCGGCCGTGCGCGACAGGTGCCACGTCGAGATTGCCGGAGGTGTCCGCGACGACGAGTCGCTGGCAGCCGCCCTGGCCACCGGGGCACACCGGATCGTCATCGGCACGGCAGCCATGGAGGCGCCCGAGTGGGTCGCGAGCGTCATTGCCCAGCACGGCGATCGCATCGCGGTGTCCCTCGATGTGCGCGGCACGACGCTGGCGGCTCGCGGCTGGACCCAGGAGGGCGGAGACGTCTTCGAGGCCATCGATCGGCTGGACGCAGCGGGTTGTGCTCACTACATCGTCACCGACGTCGAGCGAGACGGCACGATGCACGGACCGCACTTCCACCTGCTGCACCGCATCTGCAAGCACACGCGCACACCGGTGATTGCCTCCGGGGGGATTGCGACCCTCGAAGACATTCACAAGCTCGTGGAGATGATCCCCCAGGGCATCGCGGGCGCGATCGTGGGCCGCGCTCTCTACGACGGCGCGTTCACCTTCCCCGAGCTCGTGGCTGCCGTCGAGCCGCGCATCGATCTGTGGACCTGGGGTCCGCCCCAGCCGTGACCCTCGCCGTCCGCGTCATTCCCTGCCTGGACGTCGATGGCGGCCGGGTCGTCAAGGGTGTCAACTTCACGGGGCTTCGCGATGCCGGCGATCCCGTGGAGCTCGCCCGTCGCTATGACGCCGAGGGTGCCGACGAACTCGTCTTCCTGGACATCACCGCGTCGTCAGGCGAGCGCGAGACGACGTACGACGTCGTCCGTCGCGCGGCAGACCAGGTCTTCATCCCGCTCACCGTCGGCGGTGGGGTGCGCTCTGTCGGCGACTTCGACCGCCTGCTGCGTGCCGGGGCCGACAAGGTCAGCCTGAGCACGGCAGCGGTGGTGGGCCCCGACCTCATCGACCACGCCGCGCGGCAGTTCGGCTCCCAGTGCGTGGTGCTCTCCGTCGATGCTCGTCGCGCGGAGACCACCGAGTCGGGCTTTGAGGTCACCACCCATGGCGGGCGCGAGAGCACTGGTCGCGACGCGATCGCCTGGGTCCGGGAGGCGGTCGACCGCGGCGCGGGGGAGATCCTGCTCAACTCCATGGATGCCGACGGCACGCGCGACGGCTTCGACCTCGAACTCATCGAGGCAGTTCGCGCGGCCATCGACGTGCCGATCATCGCCAGCGGGGGCGCGGGCCAGGCGGCCGACGCAGTCCCTGCCGTGCGATCCGGAGCCGATGCCGTGCTGGCGGCGAGCATCTTCCACTTCGGTGACGTGCGCATTGCGCAGGTCAAGGAGGCTCTCGCCGCAGCGGGATTCCCGGTGCGCCCGCTCGGCGCGGGGTAGCGGACAATGGCCGGATGACCGAGGTGCGCTTCGACGGTGGTCTCGTGCCCGTCGTCGTCCAGCAGTGGGACACCGGCGAGGTGCTCATGCTCGCGTGGATGGACGCCGAGGCCCTGCGCCGCACGCGCGAGACGGGACGAGCCACCTACTGGTCGCGCAGCCGCCAGGAGTACTGGGTCAAGGGCGAGACCTCCGGACACGGCCAGGAGGTCCGTGAGATCCGCGTCGACTGCGATGGCGACACCCTCTTGCTCCTGGTCCACCAGCAGGGTGTCGCGTGCCACACGGGGTCGCGCACGTGCTTTGAGCCGCTCGCGGACCCGGGCGCATGAGCGAGCGCCGCGCCTGGGGATTCCCCCTCCCTCCGCCGGGCGGCACCGCCCCCGATCGTGACCGCTTCCGAGAACTCGCGCCGGGGCGGCGCGTCATCCCCGTCGTACGCCGGCTCCTCGCCGACGGCGAGACCCCCGTCGGCCTCTACCGCAAGCTGGCACAGGAACGACCGGGCACGTTCCTGCTGGAGTCGGCCGAGCATGGTCGCTCCTACTCCCGCTTCTCCTTCGTCGGGGTGCGCAGCAGCGCGCTCCTCACCGAGCGTGACGGACACGTTGCCTGGTGGGGCTCACCTCCCCTGGACGTGCCGCGCTCGGGTGATCCCCTGCACGCCCTGCGGGCCACGGTCGAGCTTTTGCGCACGGATCGCCCCGAGGGGCTGCCGCCGCTGACGGGGGGCATGGTCGGCTACCTGTCCTACGACGCGGTCCGTCGCTGGGAGCGGGTGGCCGACGGTAATCCGGATGAGCTCCGCGTGCCTGACCTGGGGTTCCTCCTGGCCACTGACCTGGCTGTGCTCGATCATGCTGACGGCACCGTGCTGCTCATCGCCAATGCGGTCAACGCCGACAACACCGACGAGCGCATCGACGAGGCGTGGCACGACGCGATCGCACGTCTGGATGCCATGGAGAGCGACCTTCGGCTCCCCGCGCCGTCCACGGTCTCGACCTATGATCCGGCCGCCGCCACGCAGATCTCAGACCGCACCACCTCCGAGGACTTCCAGCGCAGCGTCCGCGAGGCCCAGGCGCTCATCCGAGCGGGCGATGCCTTCCAGGTCGTGGTGTCGCAGCGCTTCGATGCCCGATGCCCGGCCAGCGCGCTCGATGTCTACCGCGTGCTCCGGGTGACCAACCCCAGTCCGTATATGTACCTGCTGCGCATCCCTCGCGTCGATGGAGAGGGAGTGGACTTCGACATCGTGGGCTCGTCACCGGAGGCACTCGTCACGGTGCACGAGGGGCGCTGTCGCGTGCATCCCATCGCGGGAACTCGCCCGCGGGGAGCGACCGCGGAGGAGGATGCCGCGCTCGTGGAGGACCTGCTCGCTGATGAGAAGGAACGCGCCGAGCATCTGATGCTCGTCGATCTTGGCCGCAATGACCTGGGCCGCGTGTGCACCCCGGGATCAGTGGAGGTCGTGGAGTTCATGCAGGTCGAGCGCTATTCCCACGTCATGCACCTGGTCTCCACGGTGGTCGGCGCGCTCAAGCCCGAGCACACCGCGCTGGACGCTCTCGTGGCGACATTCCCCGCGGGCACGCTGTCAGGGGCACCCAAGCCGTCGGCTATGTCGATCATCGACGATCTCGAGCCAGCCCGGCGGGGGCTCTACGGGGGCATCGTGGGCTACGTCGACTTCGCGGGCGACCTCGACACGGCGATCGCGATCCGCACGGCATTGATCCGCGGCGATGTGGCGCACGTCCAGGCGGGTGCGGGCGTCGTGGCCGACTCAGACCCGGCATTGGAGGATGCCGAGTGCCGTGCCAAGGCCGCTGCCGTCCTGCGTGCGGTGGCGATCGCTGGGTCACTCCGGGGGATCGGAGAGTGAGGGTCTCCCCGGGGCGGCGTTTCGCCGGCGTCCTCGTGGTGCTGCTCGCCGCGTCCGTGTGCGTCCTGGTCTCCTACGGCGCCACATGGGTGGTCGCGGTCGTTCCGGTCTTTGCCGGGGCGGATGAGACCGGCGGCCCCGGTCGTGAGGTGGCGCTGACCGGGCGCGACCTGGCACCGCTCGGTGCGGCTGTGGGATGGGTGGGCCTGGCCGCCATCGCAGCCCTGCTGGCCACCCGCACGTGGGGCCGTCGCGTCACGGGAGCGGTGGTGATCCTCGCCGGTGGCGCTGCCGCGGTGACCGGCGTCGCCTTCGCGCTCACCGACGTCGCCACCGGCGGGGGAGGAGCCTTCGTTGCGGCCGCACTGGGCGGCGAGGCTTCGGGCGCGGCCACGGATGTGAGCATCACGGCGTGGTGGGCGGTCGCCG
>VGBQ01000198.1 GCA_016870425.1 Actinomycetota bacterium
CCGAGATCGTCCGCACGAATCGTGCGAAGGGTCCGGGGATCTCGTTCATGTAGACGGCACAGGCAACGCCCAGGGGGATCACGATGGCCAGGGCGATCGTGATCATGATCAAGGTGCCGAGGATGGCGTGGAGGATTCCACCGGCACTCAGGGGATCGAGCGGCCCGGCGTTCTGCATGTCCTGGGTGAAGAAATTGAAGTTGGTGAGTGCTTCCCAGCCGCGGATCACCGTGAAGGTGACAACGAAGATCAGGGCCAGGAGCAGCGTGAAGGCCAGGCTGTGGATGAGGACGGCGGCGAGCCGGTCCTTGACGGCCGAGAAGTCCTCGTCCAGCGAAACGAGCACGGCGTAGAGGGCGACGAAGGCCAGGTAGGACACGACGAAGAAGCCCAGCAGCCCGCTGAAGGGCAGGAGCGTGAAGAGAAGTGCGGCCACGCCGACACCGGCGACTGCGGCTCCGGTGAGGGAGAGGATGTCCGACCGCCGGAAGCCTCCGATCCGCCGCGGCTTGAGGTCGGGCGGAGTGGGCGTGCGCTGCGGGAGCGTGGTGCGTCGTCCCGAGCTCCCGGATGCGAGCTTCTCGAGGTCGTCGATGGATGCCGTCATGTCAGTCGTCCGTCGCCGCGCCGGATCGCGACCTCGCGACGATGGAGGATGCGATGAAGTTGACGATGAGGGTGATGATGAAGAGCGCCAGGCCCGCTGCCATCAGTGCCGATGTGCCGAAGGGGGTCGCCTCGCCGTAGCGCAGGGCGATGAGTGCCGACACCGAGTTGGTGCCGTTCTGCAGGATGTGCGGCTGGAAGACGAAGATCGGCGAGATGATCATGAAGACCGCGATGGTCTCTCCCAGAGCTCGCCCGAGGCCGAGCATCGTGCCGCCGATCATGCCGCCCTTGCCGAAGGGGAGGACGACGGATCGGATCATGCCCCACTTCGTCGCACCGAGGGCATAGGCACCTTCGCGCTCGCCCACCGGTGCCTGCGAGAAGACCTCGCGCATGACGGAGGTCGTGATGGGGGCGACCATCAGGGCGACCACGATCCCTGCGATGAAAGTCGATGAGGTGAAGACCGTGGCCGTCGAGAGCGGGTCGTCAGGATCGCTGCCGTCGACGGCAAAGAAGGGGATCCAGCCGAAGTAGGTCGAGATCCAACGGGCGATGCCGATGATCTGACCCTGGAGGAAGAAGAAGCCCCACAATCCGAAGACAACGCTGGGCACCGCCGCCATCAGGTCGACCATGCTGATCAGGGTCTGGCGGATCTTGCGCGGGCTGTACTCGGAGATGTAGAGAGCGACGCCCGTGGAGAGCGGCACGGCGAAGAAGATGGCCGTGATGGCGATGAAGACCGTGCCGCTCAAGACGGCCGCGATGCCGAAGTTGCCGCCGTCGGGCTCCCACGCCTGCGTGGTGATGAAGGAGAAGCCCGCCTGGCTGAGTGCCTGGAGTGCTCGAATGGTCAAGAAGAAGCCGACCAGCGCCATGATGACGAGCACGAGGATGCCGCTGGCGCTCACTCCGCCACGGAAGATCCGGTCGCTGCCGCTGCGGGAGGTGGTGATCTCGCGGGGCTCCGCTGTCTCCACGTCGGTGTCCCCGGGCCGCGGCGGCAGGAAGGTGGTGGCCACGGCGCGACTCTGGTCAAGGGACCTGACCCTGTGGCGGCTACAGATTGAATTCGCCTGAACGGCTAGGTGAACGGCAGTAGACGCGACCTGCTCGCGGGCCTTACGGAGGGCCAGACGGCGACAAGATGAACAATTCATGACATGTGAAAGTCGTCACGATGGCGCGAATATGGCGTGCATCCAGACGGCGGGTTCCGCAGACTAGGCGCGTGTCCGGCCCCGCCCTCGCCCGCGCAGAGGCACTCGTCGCCGAGCGCCTGGGGCATGATCCTGCTCTCGTGCAGCACAGCGCTCGGACAGCACAGCGGGCGGCCGAGCTGTGCCGTCGGATCCCCGCCTCCCGCGACGTCGTGGTCGCGGCCTGGCTCCACGACATCGGCTACTCCCCCTCACTCAGGCGCACGGGCTTCCACCCCCTCGATGGCGCCCTCTATCTCATGGGCCAGGGCTGGCCGGATCGCGTGGTCCGCCTCGTCGCCCACCACTCGTATGCCGCACTCGAAGCCCCCTTCTACGGAGTCGCTCATCACCTGGGGGTCATCGAGATGGTGCCCGGCAGGGATGCGGACATCCTCATCAGCGCCGATCTCGTATCGGGTTCGGGTGATCCGGCGCCGCCAGTCGAGGCGCGGATCGAAGAGATGCGCCAGGCCGATCGAGAGTTGGGCTTGGTGCCGGTCGAGGTCTGCGAGGAGCGCTACTCGGCCCTGCGCGAGGCGCACCTGCGCGTCAAGGCGCTCCTCGCCTAGACCTTGCGGTCAGGATCGCTTCATCGGGAATTCATCCCGAGTGCGCGTGGAAGCCACCTGAGACCGCTGGCATTCCCGTGTGGACAGTCAGCTCATCCGCTACGCGCGCGACTTCGCCCAGTCGCAGCTCTCGCCTGAGGCTGCTCGCGCCTGGATGAGGACGATGCAAGCCGCCGAACACGCGGACGGCGCGGTGCGGACCCTTGATCGGCCCCGCGGGGAAATGATCGTCGCGGCAGCGTGGCTGCACGCGATCGGCGAGTCCCCCGCCTACCAGAGCACCGGGTTTGCCCCGGTCGACGGAGCCGTGCGCCTGCTCGCCGATGGTTGGCCCGCTCCGGTCGTGCAACTCGTGGCACACCAGGGCCAGGCGCGCCTGCTTGCCCCGGCCTATGACGCGGTGGGCCAACTCGCGCTCTTCGAGCGCATCCAGGGCTGGCCGAGCGACATTTTGGACTACGCGGTCGTCATGGGCCTCGCCGAAGGCGCGGACCCGGATCCGGAGACCTGCTTGCGCCAGGCGGCCAAGGAGCTGCCGGTGACACTGCGCATCAGCGCGCGCGACCGCACGGAGCGGGAACGACGCCTGCGCAGGGCCGTGGACCGCGTCAATGCTGCCCTCATCGTGGCCCGGCAGCCAACTCCTCAAGGAGCGTGACGACGCGCGCGCGAATCTCATCGCGGATCCGGCGTACCGCATCGATGCCCTGACCGGCGGGGTCGTCCAGCACCCAATCCTCATAGCGCTTGCCCGGGAAGATCGGGCACGCGTCACCGCAGCCCATGGTGATGACGACATCGGACTCGCGCACCGACTCTGTCGTCAGCATCGCCGGGATCGCCTCCGAGATGTCGATTCCCTCCTCGGCCATGGCCTCTACGGCGACGGGATTGACGGCACTGCCGGGCGCGGACCCAGCCGAGAGCACCTGCACGGTGTCGCCACCGAGCGCGCGCAGATAGCCAGCGGCCATCTGAGACCGCCCGGCGTTATGCACGCAGACGAAGAGCACCGTGGGAAGAGCATTCATGTCGCGTTCCTCCTGGATGAGGGATCGGCATCACCGGCACCGTGCACGGGATAGGGCAGGTCAAGTGGCTCTGGCGCGACACCGCGCCGCGGATAGAGGACCTCGGTCAGGGCAGCTCCAATCACCGCACCCACGACCTGGAAGACGATGAAATACGGCACCGAAGCGGGTGAGATGCCGGCAAAGGTGTCGGTGAGGCTGCGGCCGATCGTGACGGCGGGGTTGGCGAAGGACGTGGATGACGTGAAGAAGTACGCCGCACCGATCCACGCCGGCACGAGGAGTGCTCCGAGGCGACCGTTGCCCGTCCGAGTGAGCGCGCCGATGACCAGGAGCAGGCCCGCGGTCGCGACGATCTCTCCGAGCCAGATCGGACCTCCCTCGCGCACTCGACTCGAGGGATCCCACGCCGGGAGGGCAAACATGAGATTGGCGAGCGCCACTCCCGCAAGCGCTCCCGTGACCTGTGCGGCGATGTAGAGCAGGCCCTCAGGGACTGCGATCTCGCGACGGGCCATCTCTACGCCCGTGACGCACGGGTTGAAGTGAGCGCCCGAGATGGGACCGAGCATCCAGATGAGCACGCCCAGAGCAGCGACCGTCGATACGGCATTGACCAGGAGCACCACGGCCAGGTCGTCAGAGAGCAGGGCGCCCATCGCACCGGAGCCGACGACGGCCGCGACCAGGAGCGCGGTGCCCAGGAATTCGGCCAGCAATCGTCGCCAGAGCGTGCCTCCCACGCGCCGACCTTGGCAAACTACATCGACATCTGTCAATATGGATTGCAGAGAGTTCACCCGCCAGGGAGACACATGTCCGTGACCGCCGCGCGGCCTGCGCGCAGTGCGACAAGCCGAGGCCCTGCCTGCTGCCCCACGGGCCTGGGCCAGCCGATCGATCGGCAAGCCTCGGAGGAGCTCGCCGAATTGCTCAAGGCTGTCGCCGACCCCGCGCGCCTGCGGATCCTGGCATTCCTGCGCTCTGAGCCGCAGTGCTCCGCATGTGTCGCGGACATCACCGAGGCCGTCGGGCTGAGCCAGCCCACCGTGAGTCACCACCTGCGCCGACTCGCGCAGGCGGGCATCGTCGAGGGGCACAAGCAGGGCTACTGGACGTGGTATTCACTCAAGCGCACCCGACTGGCCGAGCTCGGCTCCGTCCTCACCTAGATAACGCAGGAGTAGTCTC
>VGBQ01000199.1 GCA_016870425.1 Actinomycetota bacterium
ACCCATGGCCAGGCCGAGCTCCTCGAGTCGGCGCAGGTAGCCGGTCTGCCACGCCACGAACCACATCCCGCCGCCGCCGAGCACCAGCCCCCGCTCGATGCCCCGGCCGTAGAGCGCAGCCATGCTGCGAGGCAGCGCCATTCCCGCCATGGCGGGAGCCTAGACCGGCTGTCCTAGGGTGCCGCCATGAGCACAGTCATCGAATACACCATGTTCGTCCAGCCCGCGGCGTTCGACGAGGTCATGGCCGCCTACATCGAGTTCGCCGACGCCTTCGGTGTCGACAACCCCTCCGAGGACCTCATCCTCGTCACCGGCGACCGCGACGGCGGGGTCATCCGCGGCATCGGGATCTTCGAGTCCAACCTCGAGGCCGAGATCGCCGTGGACGAGTCCGTCTTCGTGCGCTTCCGCGAGCGCGTCGCGCCCCACCTCACCGAGGAGCCGATCCGCGAGGCACTCGACCTCGTCCACATCTTCGTCAAGGACTGAGTCGGCCTACCGACGCTTGGGCACCCGCGTCTTCGCAGACGCAGCGACCTGATCGCCGATGGTCGCAACCACGCGAATGCTGAAGGCGACCTTGGGGAGCTTGGTGTGCGCGACCGAGACCGTGAGCCGATCCCCGGCTGCCGTCGCGACCGTGGCCCAGGTCCCTGACCTGTGCACCTGCACCTGGAAGGACTCGGGCGCAGCGGCACCGGAGGCATAGACCCACGTGACCTTGAGCGCCTTCGCGGTCCAGGTGGCCTTCGGCTTCGACGGCGGCACAGGCACCACCGGCTCCGGGTCGACCGACACGGTGATCGCCCCTGCGGCCACGCGCGCTGTGTCGGGCGAGGTGCCCTGCGCCCACCATGCCCGGACGCTGCCGTCGGGCAGGACGACGGCATCGGGGTCGAACGCACCCTGACCGGGTGGGCCCGCGTAGAGCGGCGTGGAATCGCCGAAGTCCCACGCGAAACCATCCGGTGACGTCGCGGCGTAGAGCTTCTGGAAGAAGGGGCCGCTGGACTTGTTCGGGGGGAAGTCCGCCGTGAGCATGAGCCACGATCCGTCCGCGAGCTGAGCGACGGAGGGGTCCACCATGTCCGACGGAGTGAGGATTCCCGCCCGGGGGGTCCACGTGAGCCCATCGGGTGAGGTCGCCATGTAGGTCCCGTGCGCGACTCCGTCTCCTCCGCGCACGTAGTACAGCCGGTAGTCGGTCGCTCCCACCCGGACGACGTTGGGGACTCCGCAACCCAGATCGCTCAGGAGTACGTCGGACCGAGTTGTCCAGTCGACGAGGTCGGTCGATGTGGCGTAGCGCAGCTGCTTGCCACTGCACGGTGATCCGGGCGTGCTGCCGCTGTGGAAGGTGTAGTACATCCGATAGCTGCCATCGGGCATCGCGATGACCGACGGGTCGAAGGCAGGCGATGGTGTGCGCGCTCCGGTCACCTCGGTCCACGTCAGGCCATCGCGCGATGTGTGGACGCCGATCCGCATGCCCGTCGTGAAGAGATAGAACGTGGACGATGCCTCGTCGTAGAAGACATCGGGGGACACGCTCACGACCGAGGACACCGGGCCCGCGGCCAGGGTGACATCTGCGGGAGCCACAGCCCCCACGGCGGGTGCCGCGATGGCGGTCGACAGCGCCAGGGCCGCGGCGGTGGAGATGAGTCGCATGCGCATGTCGGCAGTATAGGTCGACAGCGCCCGATGTGTCTGGCCTAGCCTGGGGCGGTGACGACTGGCCGCGTGGTGCTGCTCTCCCTGCTCGCGATCCTGCTGGCGGGCGGGGTCCTGGTCGTCGCCAACGCCGCCTCCACGATCGCCGATAGCAATGATCGGCAGTTGGCCCTCGATCCCTTCTATGCGCCACCGGACCCGATCCCGGGACCGCCCGGCACGCTCCTCCGGTCCGAGCCCCTGGACTTCGTCGATCCGACGCAGCCGACCGAGGTCGAGGGCGGCACGGCGCACCGCATCCTCTACGTCTCCGCCCGCCCCGACGGCACGCCGGCGGTGTCGGGCGCCATGGTCTTCATCCCCGACGCCCCCGCACCGGCGGAGGGACGCCCCGTGCTGGCCTGGGCGCATGGCACCGTGGGCATGGGCGATGCGTGTGCGCCCTCGCGGTCGCCCGCCGGGATCAAGGACATGTCCGGCTGGCTCGAGCAGGCTCTTGCCCTCGGCTGGGTCGTCGTCGCGACGGACTACGTCGGCCTGGGCACACCCGGACCCGAGCTCTACCTCGTGGCGCAGGCCGAGGTCAACGACGTCGTCCACTCGGTGCAGGCCGTGCGTGCCTGGGACCGGGCCGGTGCCGGCGATCGCTACGCGGTCTTCGGGCATTCCCAGGGAGGCCACTCCGCGCTGTGGGCAGGACACCTCGCTCAGGAGGTGGATCCCTCGCTGGACCTGGTCGGAGTCGCAGCAGCTGCACCGGCCGCGCTGCTCCCCGAGATCGTGAGCGTCCAGTGGGACACGGCGGCTGGCTGGGCGATCGGGCCGGAGGCCCTGATCGCGTGGCGCGATATCGATCCGACGCTGCCGATCGACAGCGTCGTGACGCGCGCCGGCATCGACAACTACGCCCGCCTCGCGGACGAGTGCATCACCCTCGCCGCCCTGGAGGGCCTGGCGCGCACCAACCTGGGCCAGAACTTCTTTGCTGTCGACCCCGTCGATGTCCCGTCGTGGGCGCAGGTCCTCCAGGAGCAGACCCCGCCTCCCCTGCCGGCGGAGATGCCCGTCTTCATGGCACAGGGCACCGCCGACCAGGTCGTCCTCGCCTGGCCGAATGCCCTCCTCCAGCAGGAGTGGTGCGAGGCCGGGTCAGCGATCACGACGCTGTGGATGGGCGAGGTGGACCACATGAAGGCAGCAATCATCTCCGGTCCCGATGCCATCACCTGGATCGCGGATCGCTTCGCCGATCGACCCGTCACGCGCACCTGTGATGTGCCACCGGCCGTCGCGCCCGAGCCGCCCCCAGGCGACTAGGTGTAGTCGGCCTCAGACTGAGGGGGCGCCCATCGCCTCGAGGACGAGACGGCGACCCTGGGATCCGCGTCCGAAGGCCGTTACGTCGCCCGACAGGGTCACGATGTCGTCGCCATGCTGCAAGGTGACGCGATGCAGGTGGCCGTCGTCCGAGAATTGAAGCGACGTGGCGTCACGGTCGAATTCCGCCAGGATCGACGCGGGACCATAACCCTCGGGGGTGTCGTCGTATCCGTCGAAGATGACGTAACGGGACGTCGACACGGCGACGAGTCGATCTGCTACACCATCCACGCTGAAGAGCCCTGCGGCCGCGACGTTCTCATCAAGATACGTCGCGCATGCTTCGGCCATCTTGGTCTCACTCACATCGCATACCTCTCGTGCGTCCCGCGAGCGGGAGGGCCCGGGGTCACCAGGCCTTCACTCCAACACGGCTGTGGCGCCAGTGTCCAGATCCGCTCGGTGAATTCCCGGCAACGTCACGCAATCTAGGCGTCGGGGTGCCCCAGTGCGACGAGGACGTCGCGCTTGCCCTCCTTGCCGCTGCTGAGCCAGCCGAGTGCTCCGCTGATGCGCACGGCCCTCTCCCCGTCATCGAAGGTGACGAAGCGATTGGCCCCGATGGTCGCAAAGCTCAGGGCCGTGCGATCGCGCACGAACTCCGCGAGGATCCGTGTGGGTCCGGTCCCCGAGGCGGAATTGCCCTGCCAGTCGCCGATGACATAGCGCGACGGCGTAACCCCGACGATGACCACGGGCGTGAGACCCTCGGCGGCGGCTCCCGCCTCGCGTGCTGCATGCATCCCGGCGACTGCCGCGGCTCCCGCCATGGTGCCGCTCACGACGGACCCCGCGACCTCACCGGCGAGAGCTTCAGCACCGGTCTCCGCGAGCTCCTCCTTGGCTATCTCACCAGCGACCTCGCCGAGCGTGGCACCACCTGCCGCACCGGCGATGCTCGCGGCGATCGCGCTGCCGGCGCTGAAGATGCCCGCGGCGATCACTTCCTCATCGACGTACGCCGCCATCGCGCTGCGGAGCTCGGCCGCTGACGTCACGCGTCGTACCTCTCGTGCACCAGGCAGAAGGGGTGACCGGCGGGGTCGAGGAACACTCGGAAGTCCTCCGGATAGGGCTGGTGCTCATGCTTGACCGCCCCGAGGGCCAGCACCGCTCGCTCCCCTTCATCCAGGTCGGGCACGGCAAAGTCCAGATGCATCTGCTGGGGGTGCTCCTGGCCGGGCCACTCGGGTGCGCGGGAGCCCTCCACGCGCTGGAAGGCGATGGTCGCGCCGTCACCGGATGCAAGCTGCACCCACTCGGGGTAGTCGGCGTGGGGTTTGGTCACGGGCCAGCCGGTGACCGCGGAGTAGAAGGCAGCGAGCGCGGGCGCATCCGGGCAGTCGATCGCGCACAATTGGAATCTCGCGATCGCCATCACACCTCCGGGGCGACCAGGGGACCGGACTTGGCCTGCGGGAAGTAGTCCTGACCGATGCCGGAGGTGCGCTTGGGGATCATCACGGTGCGGATCCAGGACACGACCTCGTCGCCGTCCTGATTGAG
>VGBQ01000200.1 GCA_016870425.1 Actinomycetota bacterium
CCACGATGCGGAAGGTGACAGCTTCGTCGCCGCTGGGCAGTTCTACGCGGGCCACCCCGCTGAGCCTGCCCCGCAGTCGCACGGTGCTGTAGGTGGAGTCGGTCGCCTCGGTCGTGACGGTCTCGCGTGCCATAGAAGCTCCTCGTAGTCGGCAGGATGCGGGTCGGGCATACGATGCGTCCGCCTGGCTCGGGATCGCGCCATCACGGGCCGGTCCTGTGGACCACGGGGTAAGGAGGGCGCTGTGGACGGAGTGCTGGACCTCGGCGGTGAGGTCTTCGAGATCGACACCCTCATGGGTGGGCATGCGGGCATCACGGCGGGCTACCTCATCAGGTCGGAGCGGCCGTGCCTCATCGAGACGGGTACGGCGCTGTCCGCGCCTACGGTGGTGGCGTCACTATCGGCCTTGGGCATTGGCAGCGAGGATCTCGCGACAGTCGTCGTGACTCACATCCATCTGGACCACGCCGGAGGCGTAGGCGATATCGCCGCGGCATTTCCCCGCGCACAGGTGGTCGTGCACGAGCGAGGCGCTCGCCATCTCGTTGACCCCACAAAGCTGGTCGCCAGCGCTCACCGGGTCTTCGGTCCGGTGATGGACGAGCTCTTCGGCGACCTGCGCCCCACGGACGCTGAGCGCGTGGTCGCCCTCGGCGAGACGGGCACGATCGACCTGGGTGGAGGCCGCCGACTCGATGCGTTCTACGCGCCGGGGCACGCTTCGCACCATGTGGGCCTGCTCGATCCTGACACGGGCGACCTCTACACCGGGGACGCCGCGGGCGTGTACGTCCCCGAAGCCGACGAATTGCGGCCGGCCACGCCGCCACCCGACTTCGACCTCGACCTCGCGCTGGCATCCATGGATCGCATGCGCCAGGTGCACCCGGAGCGGCTGCTCTTTGCCCACTACGGGCCCGTGACAGCCGTCGACTCCGCTCTCGACAGATCCGAGGCCGTCCTACGCCAGTGGGTGGACATGGTGCGCCAGGCACGGGCTCTGCACATGGATCTCGACCACGCCGTCGCCATGGTGCGCGAGCGCACCCCGATTTCTTTCCCTGGGGAAGACGCTCGCGAGGAGCGAGAGGCCACGTGGGAATTCCTGTCCTCGACCGCGGCCAACGTCGCAGGCATCAGTCGATGGCTCGATCAGACCGAGGGCCCTGGCTCTACCTCCGGCGACGCCTCATCGGTCGGACGCTGACCCTCGTCGTCATCCCAGTCGTCATCAAATACGACGCCATCGAGTGCCGCACGCCTCTCGTCGGCATCCGTGGCGCCATCGGGATCGGCCATCGCCGCCCGCGCGAACCAGGTGCGAGCGTCATCGATCCGGCCGAGTTCAAGGAGCGTGTCCGCGTAGGCGTATCTCAAGCGCGCAAGCCAGTCTTCGGTCCGTCGAGCATTGAGTTCGGGAGCCTGCAGGAGCAGCAACGCCGCATCAGGTTGTCCGAGATCGCGCCGGGCGCCGGCCGCAACTATGCGGGCCTCCACCCGGGAGGCTTCGGACAGCGCACCATCTGGCACCTCGGCGATGAGTTCTAGGGCCTTGCGTGGGCGCCCCAGACCGCGCTCACAGTCCGCCATCATCGGGACATAGTCCTGATCGCCCGTCATGCGCCGCACGGCCCGCAGCTCCGCGAGAGCGCTGGCGTAGTCCCCGGCGGCGTACGCCGCGATTCCCATGGCTTCGCGCACGACGGACACGCGTCCCGCCAGCCGCTTAGCCTCGGCCGCATAGGCCAGGCCCAGGTCCGTGTCCCCCGCCTCCAACGCACGGGTTGTGGCCACGAGCAATCTGGCGACCGTCGCACCCAACTCCTCAGGCAGAGTCCTCAACTCGGCAGTTACGCGGCGATCGAGCTCCTTGCCCGTGATGTCATCAGGAATACGGGGGCTGCGCGGCTTGTCACTGCGCGGCTTATCACTGCGCGGCTTGTCACTACGCGGCTTGTCACTGCGCGGCTTGCCCGCCCCACCTGGTTTGCCGGAGCGCGGCCTATCCGCGGCCCCCCTGACCGTCGTTCGGCCACCGGTCTTGGGCTTTCCTGATCTCGGCTTCCCGCCCTCGGGTCGCGCGTGGGGTCGACGCGGCGCGGAATCATCCGAGGGGCTCATGCCGTACATCCTTTCTCATCAGCCTGCTCGCTCAGGCAGAGGCCTCACTCGAAGCTCGCTCACGTTCCTCTCGTCGGGTCACGGCCCAGAAGACGACCGTGACCCCGAGTGTGACGACCCCGCCAACGATCCCTTGGGTTCGATACCCGGCCATGAGAGCCTGGGCCTGATCCTGGCTCAGCTGTGCGATGTCAGTGGAAGGCACGGCGTACTGATCCGCCACATCCTGCTGGCTGCGCCCGCCGTTGAGCGCACGAAGCGCGTCGGACATCTCTTGTGCCGTCATGGTGGAACCTGCCTGAGTTCCCTCCATCTGGCGTTCGAGCGACATCCCGATCGACGTTGCCACGATCGCCGTCATGAAGGCCACGCTCACAGCCGACCCAAGGTTGCTGGCCGCGCTGCGCCATGACGAGGCACCCCCCTCATTGCTCCTGGAGGCCAGATCCATGATGGCGTTCGTCATGGGCACACCCGCGCCGACAGCCAAGGCCGCATAGATGGCAACGATCACCACGGGCACCCACACGGGCGTCTGCACGCCGACGAATGCACTGGCCAGCAGGCAACCGGCAACTCCCAGCATGAGCACCGATCCCGCTATGGGAATACCACGCGACTTGATGAGTGCGCCGGCGACCGCGGCCCCGACGATCGAGGCAACCTGTGCCGGGAGCATCAGCCACGCGGTCTGCAGCGTGCTCATGCCGTAGACGTATTCGAACGCCAGGGTCGTGTAGAACCACAGGTTCGCAAAGGAGAAGAGCAGGAGTACGGAGAGCAGGAGCAGGAAACCTCCATGCTTGAGTGCCTCGACCGACACGGAGGGCGACGCCAGCCGCCGCATGAGAACAGCGATGACGACGACGCAGATGGCAGCGCCCACCAATGGCCCCAGCGTCTGGACAGACATGAGTCCGTACGTCGGCACGGAATTCATCGCTTGCACGAGCAGGACGAGCCCGACGCCTGCGAAGGCCGGTGTCCACATCTCCCCCGACGGCTGGCGGTCTGCGTCGCGCGGCAGCAGTCGGGCAGCAAGGACCGCGGCCATCAGTCCGCCCACGGCCGTGAATCCGGCCACCCAACGCCAGCCGAGACCATCGACGAGTACGCCGGTGAGGATGGGCATCACCAGGTAGGCGGTCGGCAGGATCATCGAGAAGGTCGCGAACGCAGAGGCGCGCCCATCCCTGGACCCGACCGCAGCGGCCATGAAGGCTAGACCGACGATGAACATTGCCGCGCGGCCAACGTTGACGAGCAGGAATCCGAACGTGACGATTTCGATGACGGGTGCACAGGCGATGAGCACCGACCCAATGATGAAGAGAAGCGCGCAGCCGAGGATAAATCTCCGGGGTCCGATGCGGGCCCCGAGCGCACCCGCGGGGAAAACCACGAGCAGCGCTCCGATGCTCGGCACCTGTCGGAGCAGGGTCGTCTGGGTCTCGTTGGGTGCAAACGTCTCCAGGATCGGACTGAGGAGGTAGTTGAAGGCAGCATTGAGCGTGAGCAGGAAGGTCGCAACGACACATACCGCGAGCACGATCCGGCGCTGTCCCACGTCGAGTCCGGACATCAGTCGCATGGGCCAAGTATGGAGGCATGACAAAGCGATAGGGGTCGCGCCAATGGCGCGACCCCTATCGAAAGAATGTCCGGCGGCGTCCTACTCTCCCACGCAGTCACCCGCGCAGTACCATCGGCGCTGAGAGGCTTAGCTTCCGGGTTCGGAATGGAGCCGGGCGTTTCCCTCTCGCTATGGCCACCGAAACTCTATGGAGTTATCGATCGGTTCCCGACCGTAACTCGGGAACCGCACAGTGGACGCGATCTACGCAAAGTAGAAAGAAATAAGAGTCAAGTCCTCGGCCTATTAGTACCGGTCAGCTGCACGCATTGCTGCGCTTCCACTTCCGGCCTATCAACCCAGTGTTCTCGCTGGGGGCCTTACCAGGTTAACCCTGTGGGAGTCCTCATCTTGGAGCGAGCTTCCCGCTTAGATGCTTTCAGCGGTTATCTCTTCCGAACGTAGCCAACCAGCCGTGCCCTTGGCAGGACAACTGGCACACCAGAGGTTCGTCCATCCCGGTCCTCTCGTACTAGGGACAGCCCTCCTCAAGACTCCTGCGCGCGCGGCGGATAGGGACCGAACTGTCTCACGACGTTCTAAACCCAGCTCGCGTGCCGCTTTAATGGGCGAACAGCCCAACCCTTGGGACCTACTCCAGCCCCAGGATGCGACGAGCCGACATCGAGGTGCCAAACCATGCCGTCG
>VGBQ01000201.1 GCA_016870425.1 Actinomycetota bacterium
GATTCCGCCGCGGCGAACATCGCGGCAGCATGCGGGCCGCCCACGTGATTGCGATAGCCGGGCTGATCACGCAGTACGACGACCGCCTCGTCGGGGGTGATGTCGCCGTATTCCAGTCCCAGGGTGGCGACCATGGGCACGACCTGATGCATGAGGGCGCCGATCTGGTCGCCGGGGATGCCTGCCATGCCGACCGAGGCTAGCGGTGCGACACTGACGGGCGTGTCCGAGGCTGTCGACGACGATTACCCGTGGCCCCCGGGCCCATGGGTGCGGGCCCTCTTCGTCATGGCGCTTGATGGCTCTGCAGCGGGTGCCGATGGCCGGTCCGGCAGCATCTCCGGCCCGGCCGATCGGCGGGTGCTCATCGCCGTGCGTCGCTGGTCCGACGCGGTCGTCGTGGGCGCTTCCACCATGCGAGCCGAGCGCTACAACCCCATGCGGGCAAGCGAGGCAGTCTCCGCGCAGCGCCTCGCCGCCGGCCAGCAGCCGGCACCTCGACTGGTCATCGTCAGCGCAAGCCTGGACTTGCCGTGGGCGGACCCGGCGTACGCCGAGTCGATGCTCCCGCCGCTGATCGTGACGGTCTCATCCGCGCCTGCCGCGACGCGGGAGCGTGTGCCCGCCTCCTGCGAGTTGCTGGTCGCACCGGGGGAGAGGGTGGATCCCGCGTGGCTGCGTCAGCAGTTGATCGATCGGGGCATGGAGCACATCGTGTGCGAAGGCGGCAGGAGCCTGCTCGCGGAGTTTGCTCGAGCCGGTGCCGTGGATGAGTGGGCGCTCACGCTGTCGGGCCTCATGCCCGCCGGTGCCTTCGCGCCCGTGCTCGCGCGCTGCGAGGATGCGTTCATCTTCACGCGTTTCGTCCGCGCGGAGCATGAGTGAGCAGGTGACACAGGCACGCTGAGCAGGTGTGACCTACAGTGATCGCGTGGGTCCAACGCTGGTCATTGGGGGACGTGCGCGCCCGATCGATTCGACACTCGTCATGGGTGTCGTCAACGCCAGTCCCGAGTCCTTCTCCGACGGAGGTCGCCACGCGTCGTTCGAGGCACAGCTGGCTCTGGCCGCATCGCTGGTCGAGGCGGGTGCCGACATCATTGACGTGGGGGGCCAGTCGGCCGTAACCAACCAGCCACCCGTGCCTGAGTCCCTCGAGATCGAGCGCGTCCTGCCGATCGTGCAGTGGATCCGCGGCACGTTCCCCGACGTGCTCGTGAGCGTGGACACCTACAAACCTCAGGTGGTCGAGTCGGTGCTGGCGGCGGGAGCGCACATCATCAACGACGTGAGCGGTCTGCGGTTCCCCGAGGTCGCCTCAGCGTGTGCTGATCACGGAGCTTCCCTCGTCATCATGCATACCGCCGCGCCTCCCAAGGTCCGCCTGCAGGACCCCTCGCTCTACTCCGACATCTCCGCGGAGGTCGTGGGCTTCCTGCGCGAGCGGATCGAGGTAGCCGTCGAGGCTGGCCTGTCCCGCGAGGCACTGATCGTGGATCCGGGCCCGGACTTCACCAAGACGCCGTACCAAACGGTCCAGATGCTGCGGGGCATCGATGACGTTCGCGCGCTGGGCAGGCCCGTGCTGCTGGCCCTGTCGCGCAAGGACTTCCTCGGTGCCATCACCGGCCGCACGCCGCGCCAGCGCTCGGCCGCGACGGCTGCTGCCATCGCTCATCTCGTCGTCACGCCGGGCAACATCGTGCGCGTCCACGACGTTGCCGCTGCCGTCGACGTCATCGCCACCGTGGAGGTGCTCGTCGGTCGCCGCGAGGTGCCAACGAACTATGTGCTTCCCGACTCCCTGCGATACGAGAAGCGCGATGAGTGAAGGATCCCCGGGCTGGTCGAGCTCGGGTGAGTGGGATCTCGCGAGGGTCACGGGCCTGAAGGGGCATCATCGGATCGCCGTCGTGATCCCCGCGCGCAACGAGGAAGCGACCATTGCGAGCGTCGTGCGGGAGATCCTGGACAACCTGGGGGATCTGGTCGATGACGTGATCGTCATGGATTCGCTCTCCTCGGACGCCACGGCTGCGATCGCTCGCGGCGCGGGCGCTCGGGTGCACTCGGTGGCCGATGTGCGCCCCGACCTGGGCGTGCATGCGGGAAAGGGTGAAGCCCTCTGGAAGTCGCTCTTCGTGACCGACGCCGACCTGCTGGTCTTCATCGACGCCGACCTGACCGACTGGGGGTCGCACTTCGTCACGGGCCTGGTCGGCCCACTCCTCGCGGATCCGGGGATCATGCTCGTGCGTGGTTTCTACGACCGTGTGCTCAACGCGGGGTCATCGCCTTCGCTCGAAGGAGGCCGCGTCACCGAGCTCCTCGCCCGACCGTGGCTGGCGTTGCACCGGCCGGAGCTGGGGGGAGTGATCCAGCCGCTGGCGGGGGAGTGGTCTATCCGCCGTTCGGCGTTCGAGCAGTTGCCTGTCCCGATGGGATACGGCGTCGAACTCTCCACACTGCTGGACATCGATGAGCGCTTCGGGCTTGCCGCTATCGCTCAGGTGGATCTCGGCCGGCGCGCGCACCGGCATCAGAGCCTGCACGACCTCAGCGCCATGTCCCTGGAGCTGCTGGTGACTGCTGAGCGTCGCCGACGGCGCCCGGACGCATCCTCCGCGGCCGCTGTCGTTGAGCCAGCCGGGGGCGATGACAGCGTCGCCTTGCGCCTGCCCACCCTCGATCGCGCGTGGACGGTCCGCGAGGTCATGACCGCCGAGCGCCCGCCGTATGCCAGCGTGGTGGGCTAGCGGTGGGCACCGTCGCGCGCCGCACTCACGGAGCACGCCGCACGAGTGGAGGAAGAGATGGCTGAACCCCTGGACCCGCAGGCCCTCGCGGCCCTCGCTGAGACGCTCCCGGAGTGGGCCGTTGACGATGGCCGCCTCGTGCGCGATGTCGAGGCCCCGACCTTCCCGGAGGCGATCGAGTGGGTCGTGCTCATCGCCGAGGCTGCAGAGTCGCTCGATCATCACCCCGATATCGATATCCGGTGGCGGCGGCTGCATCTGGTGCTGTCGACGCACTCCGCGGGTGGTCGGATCACCGACCTCGACGTCGCCCTGGCCGAGAGGATCGACCGAATCGTCGGCTAGGCGGTCCCGGGCGGGCCACCGGATGCGGGCGTTGCATCCTCGGCGAGTTCGTGGCGCTTGACGTAGGTCTGTGTCAGCGCGAGCGCCATGGCTCCCACGGGCACCGCGAGCAGGGCGCCAGCGACCCCGAAGAGCGCCGCTCCGAGCAGCACAGAGACGAAGCCGTAGGCCGGGTGCACATCGACGGCCTTCGCGCTGATCCGCGGCTCGATCGTGAGGTTTTCGATCTGCTGGTAGAGCAGCCCGTAGGCCAGGACGATGACGCCGAGCCAGGGATTGCCGCTGAGCAGGCCCACGAGCACCGGCAGGATGATGGAGATGTAGGTGCCGATGGTGGGCACGAACTGCGCCACGATCCCGGTCCACAGTGCCAAGGGCAGCCAGTAGGGCAGGCCGATGATGGCGAAGACGATGCCGCTCACGGTCGAGTTGACGGCGGCCAGGATCACGCGCGCGGCGACGTAGCGCCCTGTCTTGTCGGCGGTGATGTCCCAGACATTGAGGAAGACGGCTCGGCTCCCACTCGGCAGCATGCTCGCGATGTACTTGCGAAGGCGCGGTCCATCGGCCGAGAGATAGAACGCGATGAGACCGAGCGTGAAGAGCCCGAAGAGTCCGCCGAGCAGCGAGGTGGCGAAGCCGAAGATGCCCTTGGCCGCTTCGGTGGCGATCGACTGGATCGCGGCCTGGTCGAGGCCGACCTGGGCGAGGATCTCCTCCTGCGTGTACGCCGTGCTGAAGGTCTGGTTGAACCACTCGAGTGCGCTGGCTGCGAGGACCGGCAGGCTCTCGATGATCTCGATGATCTGGTCGACGAGGAGTGCGCCAAAGGCTGCGAAGAAGAGCACGAGGAAGACGACGAGCCCGAGCATCACGATGATGGTCGCCAGGCCCCTCCTCATGCGGCGGCTGAGTCGATCCACGGCGGGTGCCATGGCGAGAGCGAAGAACCATGCCATGAGGACGGCGAAGATCACCCCGCCGCCGTCGTCGATGAGGAAGTTGATGAAGAGGAAGATGAAGACCAGGGCCATCACGATGAAGCCGGCCCGCCAGATGAAGCCCGGGCTCACGGGCCAGCCGGGACGCGGGCTCTGCGCGGGCGGGGACGTCTCGGCCATGCCAGCACGCTATCGCGGGAGCCCTCTGTGCCACGGCAGGATGGGCGGGTGAAGCCTCGCGCGCGCCCGCTCGTGCTGGGCCTGCGCGCCAACCTC
>VGBQ01000202.1 GCA_016870425.1 Actinomycetota bacterium
CCAGCGCCTTGAGGTCGAAGCCGCCCACGACCTCCCCCGTCCACCGCAGAGCAAGGGCGCCCGCAGCTCCCAGCACGAGGACACTCGCGAGCGCGACGAGCAGGGCCCGGTCGCCCGTTGTGATGCGCCGCGACACCCAGACGGCCGCGACGCCCACGACGACTCCCGCCGCGAGGCACAGCAGTGCGGCGATGCCGTCGTCGGTCATGTAGCCCTCCGGCTGGTAGCCCTCGGGATAGGGCTTGCCGTCCGACGCGACGACGAGCGAGACGCGGGGCGCGAGAGCCTCCCAGACGAGTCCGAGGAGGGCGCCCAGGCTCACTGCGCCCGCGAGGGCGACGAGACATGCGGCCAGTCGTCTCATGGCAGATCAGGTGAGGCAGGAGGGCCCCAGCAGGGCCTTGAGGTCGCCGTAGAGCGCGGGGCTGGGAGTCACGCGCAGTCGATCGTCCAGGCGCAGCACCGTGGTGCGACCTGATGCGCCCAGGTGCAGGTGCACCTCCGTCGTGCCCGGGTGCGCCGCGAGGATCTCCTTCAGTCGCTCGACCACGGGAGGCACGCAGCGGGCCGCCGGCATGCTCAGGCGCACCGGCCCCGCGGGGGCCTCGCTCACGTCGGGCTGCGTGATCTCCATGGCGACCAGGCGTGATGCGTCGTCGTCGGGCCTGTCGATGCGGCCGCGCACGAGCAGGATGGCATCCTCCACGAGGAGCGTCCCCGCGGCGGCGTACGCCTGGGGGAAGACCATGACCTCCACGCTGCCGTCGAGATCCTCCAGGGTGACGATGGCCCACACCGACCCCTGCTTGGTCGTCTTGCGCTGCACGCCGGTGACCAGCCCGCCCACGGTGACGACCTGCCCCTCCGGTCGATCGCCGGAGTGCAGGTGGACGACCGAACAATCCGTCGACTGCGCGAGCAACTGCTCGACGCCGTAGAGCGGGTGGTCCGAGACGTAGAGGCCGAGCATGTCGCGCTCATGGGCGAGGAGAGCGGCCTTGTCCCACTCGCCGAGCGGGATCTCCGGAGTGACGCGCAGGCTGACGGAGTCGTCATCCTCTCCCATGCTCCCGAAGAGGTCGAACTGCCCGACGGCCTCCGCGCGCTTGAGATCCACGGCGGCATCGATCACCTGCTCGTGTACGGCGATGAGACCCCGGCGCGAATCACCCAGTGAGTCGAAGGCGCCCGCCTTGATGAGGCTCTCCACGACGCGCTTGTTGCAGACCGAGACCTCGACCTTGTCGATGAAGTCGTAGAAGCTGGCGAAGCGCCCGCCGGACTTGCGTGTCTCGAGGATGGAGGCGACGACATTAGCCCCGACATTGCGGACAGCCGAGAGGCCGAATCGGATATCGCTGCCGTGGGGGGTGAAGTCGAAGTCGGAGTCGTTGACATCGGGAGGGAGCACCTTGATGCCCATGCGCCGGCACTCGTTGAGGTAGACGGCGCTCTTGTCCTTGTCGTCCTTGACCGAGGTGAGCAGGGCCGCCATGTATTCCTGCGGGTAGTTGGCCTTGAGGTAGGCGGTCCAGAAGGAGACCAGTCCGTAGCCCGCCGTGTGCGCCTTGTTGAAGGCGTAGTCCGAGAACGGGACGAGGATGTCCCACAGCGTCGCGATGGCCCCGTCGGAGAAGCCATTGGCACGCATGCCGTCGCGGAAGGGGAGGTATTCCTTGTCCAGGATCTCCTTCTTCTTCTTGCCCATCGCGCGCCGCAGCAGGTCGGCGTTGCCGAGGGAGTAGCCCGCGAGCTTCTGCGCGATGGCCATGACCTGCTCCTGGTAGACGATCAGGCCGTAGGTGTCACCGAGGATCTCAGCCAGCGGCTCGGCGAGCTCGGGGTGAATGGGGACCACGGGCTTGCGGCCGTTCTTGCGATCGGCGTACTCGTTGTGGGCGTTGGCCCCCATCGGGCCCGGGCGATAGAGGGCAAGCACGGCCGAGATGTCCTGGAAGGAGTCCGGCTGCATCGAGCGCAGGAGCGCTCGCATCGGCCCGCCGTCGAGCTGGAAGACACCCAGGGTGTCGCCGCGCGAGAGCAACTCGAAGGTGGGGTCGTCGCGCAGCTCCAGCTTCTCGAGGACCACGGTCTCGCCGCGATTGAGTGCGATGTTGGCCAGGCAGTCATCGAGGACGGTGAGGTTGCGCAGTCCGAGGAAGTCCATCTTGAGCAGGCCGAGCGCCTCACAGGCACCCATGTCGAACTGCGTGATGACCGCGCCATCCTGCTCGCGCCGCCACACGGGGATGACATCGATCAGCGGCTCACGGCACAGGATCACGCCCGCGGCGTGCACGCCGGGCTGACGCTTGAGCCCCTCGAGACCGCGTGCCGTGTCGACGACCTTGGCCACATCGGGATCGCCGTCGCACAGGGCGCGGAACTCCGCGGCCTCGCCGTAGCGCGAATGCTCCTTGTCGAAGACGCCCGAAAGCGGGATGTCCTTGCCCATCACCGAGGGCGGCATGGCCTTGGTGATCCGGTCGCCCAGGGCGTAGGGGTAGCCGAGCACGCGCGCGGCGTCCTTGATCGCGGCCTTGGCCTTGATGGAGCCGAAGGTGACGATCTGCGCGACGCGCTCCTCGCCGTACTTCTCCGTGGCGTAGCGGATCATGTCGGCCCGACGGCGCTCGTCGAAGTCGATGTCGATGTCGGGCATCGAGATGCGCTCGGGGTTGAGGAAGCGCTCGAAGAGCAGGCCGTGCTCGATCGGATCCAGGTCGGTGATGCCGAGGGCGTAGGCGATCATCGCGCCCGCCGCCGAG
The DNA here is from genome assembly GCA_016870425.1 of Actinomycetota bacterium. Taxonomy (GTDB): domain Bacteria; phylum Actinomycetota; class Actinomycetes; order S36-B12; family S36-B12; genus Mxb001. The sequence continues at coordinate 2,769 of VGBQ01000202.1, forward strand.
CCGCGGCCCGGGCCCACGCGGATGCCGTTGTCCTTGGCGTGGCGCACGAGGTCGGCGACCACGAGGAAGTAGCCGGGGAAGCCCATCTGCGTCACGACGCCGAGCTCGTAGACCGCCTGCGCGCGCACGGCATCGGGCACGCCGGAGGGATAGCGACGCGCGAGGCCGCGCTCGACCTCGGCGACCAGCCAGGACTCCTCGGACTCCCCCTTGGGCACGGGGAAGCGCGGCAGCAGGTTGGCACCCTCATTGAAGGTGATGTCGCATCGCTCGGCGATGAGCAGGGTGTTGTCGCACGCCTCGGGGAGCTCGCGCCACACGTCGCGCATCTCGGCGGAGGTCTTGAGATAGAAGTCGCGCGCGTCGAAGCGGAAGCGCTTGGGGTCGTCCATCGTCGTGCGCGTGCCGATGCACAGCAGCACGTCGTGAGTGTCAGCGTCACCCGCGCGGACGTAGTGCAGGTCGTTGGTCGCGACGAGCGGGAGGTCGAGGGTGCGCGCGATCGTGAGCAGGTCCTCGCGGAAGCGGCGTTCGATCGCCAGGCCGTGGTCCATGACCTCAGCGAAGTAGTTGCCCGGGCCGAGGATGTCGCGCATGTCCGCCGCAGCCGCGAGGGCTCGGTCGTAGTTGCCGGCCTGGAGCCAGCGATTGACCTCACCCGACGGACACCCGGTGGTGCCGATGAGGCCAGCGCCGTAGGTCTCGAGGAGCTCGCGGTCGAAGCGCGGCTTGAAGTAGTAGCCCTCGAGGCTCGCGAGGGAGGCCAGCCGGAAGAGGTTGTGCATGCCGGCGGTGTTCTCGGCCCACAGGGTCATGTGGGTGTAGCTCTGCGTGCCCCGACCACCCGAGCCGTCTTCGCTTGCCCCTTCGTCGAAGCCGCCGCCGAAGTCGAAGGCCCGCCGCTCGAACCTCCCCTGGGGGGCGTAGTAGCCCTCGAGTCCGATGACGGGCTTGATCCCAGCCGAGCGCGCCGCCTTGTAGAAATCGTAGGCGCCGTAGAGGTTGCCGTGATCGGTCATCGCGATGGCCGGCATGCCCTGCTCGACAGCCGCGGACATGAGATCGTCGAGGCGACTCGCGCCGTCGAGCATGGAGTATTCAGTGTGGACGTGGAGGTGGACGAAGTCGCCGCCGGAGCCTCCCTGAGTCACCCGCCCACCCTAGTCCGGGAGTCTGACCCCGCTCCCGGGCCGACGCGCCGGGCTGCGGGGCACGGGGCCCGAGGGACCTATGTGACACGGACCAGTTGTCGGGCCGCTCGCTCAAGCCGCCCGCAACCCGCGAATCTGGCCCGAGAACCGCGGGCACCGGTCGGCCACGCTCGCTCCACGCCGACTAGCCGCCCGCAACCCGCGAATCTAGCCCGAGAACCGCGGGCACCGGTCGGCCACGTCGAGAATGCCGCCTGCGGTGAGTCGAACTACGCGCCGGACTCCAGGCGGCGCAGCGCCTCGACGAAATCGGGCGGGTCGGGCGACTCCACGGCGACTAACTCCCCCGTCGCTGGATGCGCGATCTCCA
>VGBQ01000203.1 GCA_016870425.1 Actinomycetota bacterium
GAGATGCCCAGTAGCCCCTTCACCCCCACAGACGCAGCCCACCGAGGAGCACACTCATGACATCGACCCGCACGCGACTCATCAGCGCCGCAGCCGCCACCGCCGTCATCGCCAGCTCGACGCTGTTTGCCGCTCCGGCCGCGCAGGCCGACGGTGGCTACTACGGCACGTGGACTCTTACCGCGGTCAAGGCCGGCGAGATAAAGCAGAAGTGCGATGGTCTGCCTCAGGAAGAGGACAAGTGCCGTGCGGGCATGACCTTGGCCCTGAAGGCCAACTACCGCTATGTGTCGACGATCAAGGGCCTCGAGATCATCCTGCTGCCCGGCAAGGGTGACTTCGTCACGACCACGATGGCGGGCACGGCCTCCCATGTCATCGTCTTCAACACCGACGACTATCCGACCTTCCTCCGCGTCTGGAAGGTCACGCTGAAGGGCACGCGCTACGGCGCACCGTCAAAGATGGTCCTGACGGGATCGTTTGGCGAGAATCCTGAGGATCCGTCGGACGACGCCCCCATCAAGCTGGTCTTCCGGCGCGACGCCAAGTAGCGCCCCGTCGCTGAGTTAGATTCCGGCCGACAGGCCGAAGTCGATCGACCAGTTGGCTCCCGTGACCCCCGCGGCTGACGGCTGCGCCAGGAACCACACGACCTCGGCCACCTCGGCCGGCTTGAGGAACCGCGCACGCTCTGCTTGTGGGTACGCCGAGCGCAGCTTCGCGTAGTAGCCATCTGGATCGCCGCCGCCGAAATCGCGCGCCTGCCCGGCGAGCATCGGCGTATCGATATCCGCCGGGCACACCGCGTTGACCCGCACGCCCCGCGGAGCCATCTCCAGGGCCAGGGCCCGCGTGAGATTGCTGACCCCACCCTTGCTCGCGCTGTAGACCGCGGCCCCGGCATTGCCCTGGATGCCCGCATCGCTGGAGATCATCACGATGCTGCCGCCCGACGCCTCGAGATGAGGGATGGCGGCAGAACTCACGAAGTAGGCCGCCTTGAGGTTGACGCCGACGACCCGGTCCCACTCGTCCTCGGTCGTGGCCTCGCTCGGTCCTTCGGTCCACAGTCCCGCGGCATGGACGACGCAGTCGATCCGACCGTGGAGCGCGGCAGCCTGGGCGACCATCTCGCGGATCTGCTCGACGTCGAGCAGGTCGGCGGGGATCTGGTCGCCCGTCACGGCCTGCGTCCCGGGCCGGTCCGTCGCGATGACATCCCACCCGCCCGCGGCGAAGCGCTCGCAGATCATCGATCCCAGGCCGCCCGCAGCGCCGGTCACGAGGACGACGCTCACGCGCGCTCTTCCGCGATCGAGTTGCCACCATCGACGACGATGCACTGCCCGGTCGTGTACGCCGCCCCGGGGGTGCACAGCCACGCGATAGCGGAGGCGACCTCGTCGGCGGTCGCGCTGCGACGCATCGGAGTGCGCAGGCCCTGCTCGCGCTCATGATCGGTCTGCGACCCGGTCGCGATCCAGCCCGGTGCGACTGCGTTGGCCGTGATGCCGTCGGCGGCGAAGTCGACCGCCAGTGAGCGTGCCAGTCCGACCATGCCGGCCTTGGCGGCGGCGTAAGCCGACTCCGCGCGCATGGCCATGACCGGACCGGTGACGCTGGCGACCATCACGATGCGCCCCCAGCCGGCCTCGCGCATGGAGGGAATCGCCGCGCGGCTCACGTAGTAGGCCGAGTCGAGGTTGCGCGCCATCGATGCGCGCCAGGCTTCGGCATCGAGCGACAGCGCATCACCGCCCTCGCCTGCTCCCGGCACGGCCATACTCGTCATGCCCGCGTTATTGACGACGATGTCCAGACGCCCCCAGCGCGCGCGTGCCTCGCGCACGAGACCCTGCGCGGCGCTTGCATCCGTGAGGTCGGCGACGGAACCGTGGGCGGCGTACCCGTGCGCCGTGAGCTCCCCCGCGCGCTGGTGGATGCGATCGGTTGTCGCTGCGAGGGTCACGGACGCACCCAGCTCGGCGAGAGCCCGCGCGGCGGCGAAGCCGATGCCCGACTCGCTCCCCGCACCCGTCACCACAGCGGCGCGACCGGCGAGGTTGAGGCTGGAGGGAAGCACTAGGCGACCAGTCGCCGAACGGCTTCGGCGAAGAGCGTTGTGTGCAGGTCGACGTCCGTCGCCGCGGTGGTCGGGCACATGAGCGCCATGTTGTGGAACGGCGTCATGAGCACTCCCCGGTTGGCCATGAAGAGATGGAGGTACTCATCGAGATGCTCGTCCTCGGCGTGCGCCGACTCCGTGCCGGTGCGAGGGGCGGGCCGAGCGAAGCGATACTCCGCGCGCGCACCGAGCTGCGAGATCGACCAGGGCACGTCGTATTCCTCCAGCGTCGCCACGACTCCCTCGGTGAAGCGCGTCGCGAGAGAGATCATGTGCTCGAACGCCGCATCGGTGAGCACCTCACCGAGGGTTGCGCGCATGGCCGCGGTGGAGAGCACATTGCCGGCGAGCGTGCCGCCCACGCCACCCACGTCGATGAGGTCGGCGTCGGGGTGCTCCTTGACCATCTCGGCGATGCGCTCGGTGATGCCATAGGCACCCGAGGGGATGCCACCACCGATGCTCTTGCCGATGACGAAGAAGTCGGGCTCAAGCCCCCAGGCCCGCGTGCATCCGCCAGGGCCGGCCGAGATCGTGTGGGTCTCGTCGATGAGCAGCAGCGTGCCGTGCTTGCGGCACAACTCGGTGACTCCCTCGAGGAAGCCGGGCTCGGGCAGCACGATGCCGATGTTGGTGAGCGCGGGCTCGGTGATGAGCACGGCCACGTCGCCATGCGCGAGTGCCCGCTCCACCGAGTCGAGGTCGTTGAACTCCACCGCGCGCGTGGTCTGGTCGATCGGCGACGGCGCACCGACATTGCCGCGCCGGATGACGGTCTCGCCGTCGGCACCCATCTGCACGAAGGTCTCGTCGACCGATCCGTGGTAGCAGTCGGAGAAGGCCGCGACCTTGGGGCGACCGGTCACCATGCGTGCCAGTCGCAGTGCCCAGCGATTGGCATCGGTCGCAGTGAGCGCGAAGGACCACAGCGGCAGCCCGAAGCGACGGGTGAGATCAGCGGCCACCCACTCGGCGTCGGCACTCGGCATCATCGTCGTGATGCCGCCCTCGACGCCGATGCGCTGGTGGACGGCCTTGACCGTGGCCTCGGGTGAGTGTCCCGCCATCGCGCCGGTGTCTCCCAGGGCGAAGTCGATGTACTCGTTGCCATCCACGTCGGTGATGCGGTTGCCGTGCGCGGTGGCGAGGTAGAGCGGGTAGCCACCGGCCCACTTGTTCATCCACGTCATGGGGACGCGACCAAAGAGATGGTCGGCCTCCTCATAGAGCTCGCGGGACCGCGGGGAGCGCACGGCGTAGGTGGCTCGCTCCTCCTCCAGCGCGGACTGCAGGCGGACGCGGTCGATCTCGGTCATGTCATCCCTCGGTGGTGGTCGTCGGCAGGGCTCCACGATAGGCCGATCTACGCCGACCCGCGAGGAGCAGTCCCACAGCGACGGCGAGGACTTCGATCGCTGCCGCGCCGGCCAGCAGGGGCCGCCACCCCAGGGGCACGAACGCGGCGGCGAGGAGTGATCCGAGTGCGAACGCTGCGGTCTTCAACGAGGTCGCCCCCATGAAGACGAGGGCGCGCGCGTGCTGGGGTGCCTCGCGGTCGCGCACCTGCATGACCGCGGACAGTTGTGGCGCCTGCGTAGCGCCGACGAAGAGTGCGACGCCGACGGCCCACCACATGGAGGGGGCGAGGGCGAGAGCGGCAAGTGCCAGGGCGAGGCTGAGGGTGGAGATGACGACCAGCGTGCCCGGCCCCGTGCGCGGCGGGCGTCGCGCCATGGCGAGAGATCCGCCCAGGGCTCCGATAGCCACGACGGCGAGAAGCAAAGCCCCCGTGCCGGAGTCCCCCGCGAGATCCGCGCCGAGCAACGGTGCCGAGACGACGAGCCCGGCGATGCCCACGTAGGCGAGCGTGCTGATGACCGTGGAGCGCCTCAGCGACACCGACCGCCACAGGATGGTGAGGTAGGTGAGCGTCTGCGCGAACGACGCGGGCGGATCCTGATGCGTCTCGCTGCGCCGGGGGATGCGCACGAAGAACAGAGCTATCAGCGCCGCGACGTAGAGCACGCACACGACTTCCAGCGATGCCGCGCCGGGCGTGACGGTGTCGAAGATGAAGGCCACGCCGACGATGGCAGGGCCGGCGATGTCGGCGACGTTGTAGGTGCCGACGTCCAGGGAGTAGGCGCGGGCGGG
>VGBQ01000204.1 GCA_016870425.1 Actinomycetota bacterium
CGTTTGCGCCGAGCGAACGCCTTTGATTTCGACGACCTCATCGGGTCCACGGTCGCGCTTCTCCAGCTCTTTCCTGACGTGGCCGAGCACTATCGTCGACGATTCCGTCACATCCTCGTCGATGAGTACCAGGACACCAACCATGCGCAGTATGTCCTCGTCCGCGAGTTGGTCGGTGATGGTCGTGACGGTGTGCCTCCGGCGGAGCTCTGCGTCGTCGGTGACGCGGACCAGTCGATCTATGCCTTCCGCGGTGCGACGATCCGCAACATCGAGGAGTTCGAGCGGGACTATCCCGATGCCAAGACGGTGCTCCTTGAGCAGAACTACCGATCGACGCAGACGATCCTCGATGCCGCCAACCGCGTGATTGCCCGCAATGGCGGCCGGCGACCCAAGCGGCTGTGGACCGATGCTGGAGCCGGAGCACCCATCGTCACCTACGTGGCCGATGACGAGCATGACGAGGCGCGATTCGTCGCTGACGAGATCGATGCCTTGGTCGACGACGCTGGAGTACGCCCCGCCGACGTCGCTGTCTTCTATCGCACCAACGCGCAGTCACGGTCGCTGGAGGAGATCTTCGTCCGCGTCGGACTGCCCTACACCGTCGTGGGCAGCGTGCGCTTCTATGAGCGTCGCGAGATCCGCGACGCCATCGCCTACCTCCGGGCGATCGCCAACCCCGACGACGACGTCTCGGTGCGCAGGATCATCAATGTCCCCAAGCGCGGCATCGGCGAGCGCGCGGAGGAGGTGATCGAGTCCTATGCCCAGCGCGAGCGGCTCTCCTTCGGCACTGCTCTCGACCGTGCAGCCGACGTGCCGGGCCTGGCCGCGCGCTCCCAGGCACAGGTCGTCGCCTTTGCGAGGCTGCTCTCTGACCTACGCACCCTGGTCGAGTCCGGTGCCGGACCCGCGACCGTGCTGCAGGCGGTGCTCGAGCAGACGGGCTACCTCGCCGAACTCCAGGCTTCGCACGATCCACAGGATGAGACTCGTCTGGAGAATCTCGCCGAGCTCGAGTCGGTGGCCGCCGAGTACGAGCGAGATACGGATGAGCCGTCCCTGGCCGGCTTCCTCGAGCGCGTGTCCCTGGTCGCCGACGCCGACGAGATCCCCGATGACGACGACGGCGTCGTGACACTGATGACCTTGCACACGGCCAAGGGCCTGGAGTTCCCCGTTGTCTTTCTCACCGGCATGGAAGACGGGATTTTCCCGCACATACGTTCGCTCGGCTCGGACGTCGAGTTGGAAGAGGAGCGTCGCCTGGCCTACGTCGGCATCACCCGGGCACGCGAGCGCCTCTACCTCACGCGCGCTGTCTCGCGATCGGCTTGGGGCTCGCCCATGCACAACCCCGCCTCACGCTTCCTCGATGAGATCCCTGCGGAGCTGACCGAGAGCCGCCGCGAAGAGCCGGCGCTGACCTGGTCGGGTGCCGCCGCATCGCCAGCGCGTGTGATGTCCGCGGCCCCGACTCTTGGGCGGCCAGAGCCGACCGCGGGCACGCGTCCGGTCGTGGCACTGGGCGTGGGTGATCGCGTGCTGCACAAGACCTTCGGCATGGGCACTGTGACCGGCACGTCGGGTGTCGGCGACAAGGCGGAGGCAACCATTGACTTCGGCAGCGTCGGCACGAAGAGGCTCTTGCTGCGCTACGCCCCGGTCGACAAGCTCTGAGCCGTCTCAGCAGCCGTAATTGCGGCAGGCCCAGGCCGGAGGCTTGGCTGGGATGCCTGGGCGAGACCCCGTCCACAAGCCCGCCGGGTTGGTGGGCGTGAGGGCTTTACCGACGCGCACCTCGAAGTGCAGATGCGATCCTGAGGAGTCGCCCGTGTTGCCAATGGTCCCGATGAGGTCCCCTGCGTTGACCCGGTCGCCCTTGTCGACCTTGATCTTGTCCAGGTGTGCATAGCGGGTCTGTGTCCCGTCATTGCGCATGATCATGATGAGGTTGCCGTAGCCGCCGTAGTTGAATTCGGCGTACTCCACGCGCCCGTCTGTCGCGGCGTAGACAGGGTCGCCGGTGTCGCCGTTGAAGTCGATTCCCGCATGCCCGCGGGGCCACGACGGTGACACTTCGCCGAACCTTCCGCTGATGGGGGTGCCCCAGGTCACGGGATAGCTGTACGCCGGCCCCTGCTCGACCTTCTTGCTGGCGCTGGTCGCTGCTGTCGCTTGTGCAGACGACGCAAGCCCGCGGGCAGCGGTCACCGATGCGAGGTGGGCGATGCCGGCGGATCCATCGAGTCGCTCCGGCGTGGACGTGTCGACGACCGCCCCGGTGCCCAGCGCGATGCCGCCGCCGCCAGCACCGGCGACAGGGCCGCTCGGCCGCGCGTCTGCAAGGGACGGCGCACCCGCGGCGAGCACGATCGCACCCTGCGCGGCGACCAGGGCGGTCACCGCGAGGAGGGGTGCGAGAAGACGGCGCATGGGAGCGGTCTACCAGCCCACCCGCCTCCGCCACCAGTCCAGAGTGACAAAAGTGACTGAAGTGACACTTGGTGTGAGGTGGATCACAGGCCGGACTAGGCGTCGAGGAGGGCCAGGGTGGTGGCGATCTCCCTGATCACTCGGCCGTCGACCGGCAGCGACAGGTGCCCCACTCCGCGGACGAGCACATTGCGCACGCGCAGGTCGGGATGGTCGATGCGCGCGTGGGGCTGAGGGATGACGAGTTGGTCGATGTCCGACCACACGGCGAGGAATCTCGTGCGGCAGTCGGGAGCGGGTTCGGCAAGCTCGGCGATGAGGTCGCTGTCCACCCGCATCTGCCGGGCTAGCTCGATGGGCACGATGCGTGCAGGGATCGTGCCGGCATGGGGGGTGCCGAGGGTGACGAGCGTGTGGACGCGATCATCGCCGCCGAGGCGCTGCACGAGGTAGCGCCCGACGAGGCCTCCTAGGGAGTGCCCCACGACGTGCACGCGGTCGTGACCGGTCTCGGCACACACCTGGTCGATGAGCCCACCCAGGCGGGTGGAGACCGATCGGACGTCGTCGGTGAGCGCGGAATAGTTCAGGGCGTACGTCGACCCGAATCCTCGCCGGTGCAGGCCCCGTCGCAGCAAGGTGAAGATCGAACGGTTGTCGAAGATTCCGTGGACGAGCACGATCGGCGTGCCGGCGGCCTCCACGTCCCCGACGAGGAGGCCGCGCTGGGCGGGTGGGAGCCCCTCGAGCGAATGGCGCTCCTGCTGCAGCCGGAGCTGCTCTTCGACCAGCCCGAGGGGGTACATCGCCAAGTGCGCTGTGACCCAGGCTGCTTCGACGGCTATGCCTCGAGCAGTGGTGGTCGACAGCAGGGTGCGCCCGGCCCGCGCGAGGCCCTGCGGAACGGGCAGCGGCGGGGCCGGGATCCGAGGCACTCGATGACGCTAGTCCGGCGTGGGCGCCGGTGTCCCGACGACGCTCCGATGTGCTGTCGCGTGCCGGGTATGGTGGCGGTCAGCCGGGCCGCGGTCGACAGAGCGGCCGCCGCGAGGGAGGTCCCATGCCGACGAGAATCGTCGTGGCGAAGCCGGGCCTCGACGGGCACGACCGCGGTGCCAAGGTGGTCGCCCGCGCCTTGCGCGACGCGGGGTTTGAGGTGATCTACACGGGTCTGCACCAGACCCCGGCGCAGATCGTGGACACGGCCGTCCAGGAGGATGCCGACGCGATCGGGGTCTCCGTGCTCTCCGGGGCGCATCTGGTGCTCTTCGAGGAGATCATGGGACAACTCCGAGCCAAGGACGCCACGGACATCGTGGTCTTCGGTGGCGGAATCATCCCGGAGGCCGACATCCCCGCCCTCACCGACATGGGTGTCGCCCGAGTCTTCGGCCCCGGCACGACGATGCACGACATCGTCGACTGGGTGGGTGCCCACGTGGGTCTTCCCGTGCCGCATCAGTAGGCTCCGGGCATCCCCTTTCGCCTTCGAAGGATCGCCCGTGGATCTGTACGAGTACCAGGCCAAACACCTCTTTGACTCCCATGGAGTCCCGGTCACTGCGGGCGAGGTGTGCGCCACTCCCGACGCGGCTCACGAGGCGGCGCGCAAGATCGGCTCAGCCGTGGTCGTCAAGGCTCAGGTCAAGACAGGTGGTCGCGGCAAGGCTGGCGGCGTCAAGCTCGCGGCTACGCCTGACGAAGCCCAGGCGCGTGCGGAGGACATCCTCGGCCTCGACATCAAGGGACACGTCGTACGCCGCGTGCTGGTGACGGAAGCGACGGACATCGCCGAG
>VGBQ01000205.1 GCA_016870425.1 Actinomycetota bacterium
TCGGCGGCTACGGCGTACCCACTCGGCGTGGATGACCACGCCCGGTACATCCCCGTGGACTGAGTCGCGCCGGCCTGCTCCTCGAGATACCACGGGTTGCGGAACCTCGCGGGCACGGCGCCCGGCTGGAGGTCAGCCCAGGGCTGGGTCGGGCGGATCAGTCGTCGTCCCACCTGCTTGCGCAACTCGGCCCATGCGTCCTTGCCAGGCCACGAGGCGGCCGGAGTCGACGGTGCGGCAGTTGCATCGGTGGCAGGCAGGGCGGCCGCGGCGGCTGCACCCGCCGTAGCACCGGCTGCGAGGCCCAGGAAGGTACGTCGGCGCAGGTGAGGGGTATCAGTCACACCCTCTGCTTACCAAAAATCCGCACCCGATTCGACCGATTCGACTCAATCCTCAGGCCAGCCCGGCTAAGACGAGTGGCGCCCGACGAAGGCGAGAATCGCCTCCGCGAACTCCTCGGGTGCATCCTGGGGAATCCAGTGGCTGGCGTTGTCGACCACGATGAGCTCGGCTCCGGGGATGTCTCGCTGCAGTCGCTCGGCGTCGGTGAGGCGCTGCCAGGGGTCGTCTACTCCCCAGAGCAGCAGTGTTGGCGTCGTGATCTGGCCGAGCAGGGGGGTGAGGGCCGAAGTGTGGCTGGTGTTGAGGGCCGAGGCATTGCGGACGAGGCTGAGCGCGCCCTCCGGGTCGGCATACGGCGCCGCGATCCCCTCGGTCCACGCGTCGGTGAGACGCTCCGGACGCGAGATGCCATCGGGCAGGCCCCCGCGGACGAACTCAGCGATCTCGGCTGGATCTTTGCGCGCCCACTGGGGATCGCCAAGAGCGATCATGTCGTCGATCGGCCAAGAGTCATAGGCGACGGCGTTGGAGAGTGTCAGAGTGGCGAGACGCTCAGGAGCGTCGAGGGCAAGGTTGAGCCCGACGCCACCTCCCGTGTCGTGGCCGACCAGATGCACCCGATCCATACCGAGGTCGTCGAGGAGGGCAATCACCATGCGAGCCTGGGCCTCGAGTGAGCGATCGCTCACGTCGCGCCGGTCGGACCAGCCGTGTCCGATGAAGTCGGGGGCGATGACCCTCGCGTGCCCCGCGAGGAGAGGGATGACGGCACCGTAGAGGTAGGACCAGGTGGGGATGCCATGCAGGAGGACGATCACCTCAGACGCATCCGCGGGCCCTTGATCGATGTACGCCACTTCCAGCGGAAGCCTCGCGATCCCCGACAGGACCGTGCGCTGCTGCGTGGCACGGAAGTCGTCAGCGGTGACGTCAGAGGCGCCCGGCCTCATGGCAGGTCGATCTCCCACTCATAGGAGAACTTGCTGATGTCGAGGATGAGGAAGGTCTCGACCTTGACGACACCGTCGATGCTCCCCACCTTGTCCGTCGAGAACTCCAACAGGTGCTCGTGTGAGGAGAAGAAAGCCTCGATCATGATGTCGAATCGGCCGGTGGAAAGCCCGCAGTAGCGCACCTCGGGGAGGGTGACCAGGACCTTGGAGACGTCACGCAGCCGCTCGAGGTTGACGTTGAGGCCCATGATGGCCGACAGGGTGAATCCGGCGAGCTTGGGAGTCGGCACCGCCACGATCTCGATCAGGCCCAGGGCCAGGAGGTTGGCGATCCGCTTGCGGATCGTCGTCTCCGTCACCCCTAGCAGGCGCCCGACTTCGACGTTGCTCGCACGCCCATCGGACTTCAGGATGCCGATGATCCCCTTGTCGAGGTCGTCGATTTCGTAGGCCCGCTGGTCATCGGGCGTGCCCGTGCGCTGGCCCTCCTGGGGCGCTCGTCTCCGGGCCAGCACGCGCCCATCGTAGTCACCTGCCGCCGCCGCCTCAGGCGTCGAGGTCCTGCCGATCCGATCAGGCGGGGCGACCGGATCGGCAGGACCTCGCACCACGTCAGTAGACCTTGGTCTCGGTCAGTACGGCGTACTCCGCCGGGCGGGATGACCGCATGATCAGCGTCCGCACGACACCGATGAGGAAGACCACGGGCAGGATTGCGAGGAGTGCCCAGTTGACCCAGTCCGTGCGGCCGGTGAAGTAGTCGAAGTTGGTCATGATGAGGTAGCAGGCGATGGTGAGGAGGACAGCGCTGACCGCTGGGGCGACGATCGTGCTCCACACGGTGAGGTTGCTGTCTCGATGGCGAGCGAAGTAGGCGACGATCGCCACCGAGCAGAGCGCCTGCAAGACCACGATCGCGATTACGCCCGGTGCGACTCCGAGCAGGAACACCTGTAGGTAAGGGTCGGCGCCGATGAGGTAGAAGATCACCGTCAGCACCAGGGCGATGGCCACCATCACCTGGCTCGCGACGTAGGGCGAGCCGTACTTCGGATTGACCTTGGCGAGTCCGGAGGGGAGCAGGCGCTCGCGCCCCAGGGCAAACATGTATCGGCTCGCGGTGTTGTGGAAGGCCAGCACGGAGGCGAAGGAGCTGGTGACCAGGAGTACCTCGGTGACCACGACGGCCGGATAGCCGACGTACTGCTCCATGGCGGCGAAGACCAGTCCCACCGGGTCCGCCAGCGCCGCTTCCTGGATGGCCGAGCTGCCGTATGCGGTCACGAGGACCCACGCCATGAAGCCGTAGAAGATCGTGAGGAAGCCCACGGCCAGGTAGATCGCGAGCGGCAGCGTGCGGTGGGGATTCTTCGCCTCCTCCGAGTAGATCGCAGTGGACTCGAATCCGATGAAGGCACCGAAGGCGATGGCGAACATCGCGCCCGCGCCGGCACCCGCGAAGATCGTAGTCGGCGTGAAGCCGCTGAAGTCGTAGCCCTCGGCACCGCCTTGGAGCAGCACGGGCACAGCGAGGACAAGGAGCACGCCCGCCTCAGTCAGCAGTGCCACGCCCAGGACCTTGGCGCTCAGGGAGATCTGCCGGTATCCCAGGAAGGCGACGATAACGAGCGAGATGAGGGAGAAGACGATCCAGGGGATGTCGATCCCCCACAGGCTCGAGAAGAGCACCTGGGTGAAGGCGCCGATCGCACCGAACTGGCCGATGACGATGACGGCGTAGGCGACCACAGCGAGGAACGCCGCTCCTCCGCCCATGGGACGGCCGAGACCGCGGCCGATGTAGGCGTAGAAAGCCCCGGAGTTAGTGATGCGCAGGGCCATGCGAGTGAGGCCCACGGAGAAGAGGACGAGCACCAGACCGGCGATGACCTGGGCGCCGACGGCTCCGGGACCGCCGATCATGAAGGCGACCGGCAGGAAGCCGGCCACCACGAGCAGTGGACCCGCGGCCGCAATCGTGAAGAATGCGATTTCAAGCGGACCCATGTTGCCCGTGATGCGCGCATCGCTGGTCGACCCAGGCGAAGCCGTTCCTGACTGACTATCGGACATGGCACCTCCCATCTGAGGCTTCCGGGCCGAGGAGATCGGATCTCATCGGCCACCGTGCTGCGGGTCATACGCGGCCACGTACGCCCCTCGTGCTGACTCGAAGCAGTCCAGGTGCGGGCGAAGCACCCCTGCCCCGATCTGTCCCCCGTTCTTACCCGCGAGACCGCCGTCGATGGCGGGAGTGAGTCCCTCGCGAACGACGAGTTCGATATCGATACCCACCGGGGATCCCCGGAAGGAAAAGGGCGGCAGCAGGAACTCGTCGTGCTCCGCCACGGTGATGAGATACATCTCTTCGTTGGCGCGGAGCATCGTTGAGTAGTCGCCACCCTGGTAGGCCTGGAGTGTGGGTGCGCACGCCTGTGCGAACCCACCGAGGCCGACAACTTCGGTGAAACAGCTCTCTCCGCCGATCCACTCGGCGTCCTCGGGCCCGAATCCGTCGAAGAAGCGGCCCTCGAGCGTGGGATGGCCTCCGGTGAACCACTGATCGCCCAGACCGCTCACGCGAATGGAGAGGCCGAGGCAATCGATCACGATGCCGGTGACGAGGCTGCTGCCCTCCACGCCGTGGGCCGCATCCGCGATGCACTTGGCGGCCGCCATGCCCATGCGCAAGAAGGTGTAGTCATTCTCCTCAAGGAAGACGATTACCTCGCGCGCCTGTGGCATCGAGCCATCGAAGGTCATCCCGGCGAGCACATCCCGGACAGTGCGGTCGAAGAGCATCGTGGCCGCTGTGTTGCGGCTGTGCAGTTCATCACCGAGACGGAGTGCGCGCGACATGATCGACTTCAGGTCGATCGGCCCGGTGCGCCGGAGCGCCTCGGCGAGGAGCGGACCCATGACGGGCTCG
>VGBQ01000206.1 GCA_016870425.1 Actinomycetota bacterium
GTCGGCTTATCGCGGCTTCCGCCTTCACACCCGGGCCAGCCAGACAGGGCGCCTTCGCCGGCCCGCCGGGGATCCGCACAAGTGCACACTCGCGCGGAGCGCAGGAGGGAATCGCTAGCGTCCGTCGCATGAGGCGCAATTGGTCCGACACTGTGGAGCTCGGTGGCCGCCAGGTGCGCCCCGCCACGGTCGCGGATGTGGCGGCACTCGTGCGCAGCCATCCCTCGACCCTCGCCCTGGGCAGCGCCCACTCCTTCAGCCCGGTCGCCGTCACGCCGGGGCTGCACATCGACACGACAGCGTTGCCCGCCGATGTGCAGGTCGAAGGCACCACGGTGAGCGTGGGGGCCGGCACGACGTACGCCGAGCTCGGCCGGGAGCTCCACGCGCGCGGACTAGCACTAGCCGCGATGGCTTCGCTGCCGCACATCACCGTCGGCGGTGCGATCGCGACCGGGACACATGGATCCGGTGACGCCATCGGCACGCTCTCGAGTGCGGTGACGGGCCTGCAGATCGTCACGTCAGACGGTCAGACGCGGTGGGTGCGACGGAGCACCGATGATGACTTCGCCGGGTGGGTGGTGGCGCTCGGGGCACTGGGTGTGATCACTCGCGTGGAACTCCAGGTGGAGCCTGCCTACGACGTCGCTCAGACGGTCTTCGCCGGCCTCGACCTGGACGTGCTCGAGGAGCACTTCGACGCGGTCTTCTCCGCCGCCACGTCCGTGAGCGTCTTCACGCGCTGGCGCCCGCAGCCTGACGGGCAACTCTGGCTCAAACGCCGGGTCGATCGCGAGGGGCCGTGGCCCGGGGGGCCGGCGTACGGCGTCTCACCACGTGAGGCACCACTGCATCCGCTGGAGCAGCTCGATCCCGTCCACTGCACACCTCAACTCGGACAGCCGGGTCCGTGGCATGAGCGGCTGCCGCACTTCCGTGCAGAGTTCACGCCCAGTGCGGGTGACGAGATCCAGGCCGAGTATCTGCTGCCGCGCGCACATGCCGTGCAGGCGATCCACGCACTGCGCGCACTCCACACGCGCATCACGCCGCTGCTGCACGTCACGGAGATCCGCACCATGCGCGAGGACGACCTGTGGCTGAGTCCGGCGTACGGCACCGACACGGTCGGGATCCACTTCACCTGGCATCGCGATGAACGGATCTTTAACGTCCTCCCGGAGATCGAGGAGATCCTTCTCCCCCTCGGCGCTCGGCCCCACTGGGGCAAGGTGACGTGCGCCACACCCGAGCAGGTGACCGCAGCGTTCCCACGCTGGGCGGACTTCGTGAGCCTGGTCGAGCGGGTGGATCCCGCGGGCGCTTTCCGCAGCCCATTCGTGACCTCGCTCATCGGCGAGTCGCCATGACGGGTGCACAGCGGCGGCTTACCATTGCCGCATGACTTCACGCACCCGCGCCCTTGCCCTGTCCGCCCTGGCCGCCGGCACCCTCGTGCTCGCCGCGTGCGGAGGCAGTTCCTCATCCGACTCCACATCCGCCGCTCCCGCAGAGAGCCCCATCGGCGGAGGCTCCGCCGAGTGCACCGAGGCCGTCATGGAGCAGAACGCCGAGGCATCAGCCCAGGCGGCCGGACTCGAGCTCATCGACACCAAGAGCTACGAGTGCGCTGATGGTTGGGCGATCGTCTTCGCCATCACCAAGTCCGGTGACATCGAGCAGACAACCGCCTTCGTCTACCAGGCCGAGGGCCCCATCTGGGCCCAGAACCAGATCGACGCGATCTGCGCCGACGGTGGCGGTGCCGATGTGCCTGCGAGCATCAAGGACCAGGCCTGCGCGCTGCGCTGACCACGATCCCGCCCCGCGGGTGACACACTGACAGCGTGCTTGAGGCTGTTGGTGCCGTCCTGCCGTACGCCGTAGGGGCGGCGGTCAGCCCGCTCCTCTTCACCATCGAGGTGATCATCCTCGCGGGCGGCGTACAACCGAAGTTGCGCGCCTGGATCTACGTCGCGGGGGCCGCATGCGTGGCCGTCGTCGTCATCGCACTGGTGGCTCTGGTCTTCCAGGGTGCCAGCCCGAGCGACTCCGGACCCAGCCCCTTCGCTCGCGGCGTGGAGGTCACCGCGGGCCTCGCACTTGCCGCGCTAGCCGTGCGCGCCTTCCTGCCCCGTCATCCGGGCGAGTCCAGCCACCCCGGGCGCCTGCACGAGTTGATGCTCAAGGGTCGTGGGCGGACCTTCTTTGTCATCGGCATGATCATGATGGCCACCAATGCCTCGTCGATCGTCATCATGATTCCCGGCATCCACGCGGTGGAGGCTGCCCGTCCCGGCCTGGTGCCCGCACTCGTCGCGCTCAGCGTCCTGCTGGTCTTCGTCATGATCCCGGCGCTGGTGCCCGTGGGCATCGTCACCGTCATGGGGGCGCGGTCCGACGCGCTCCTCGCGCGGCTCAATCACTTCGTCGGGAAGCACTCCCGCACCATCACCGGTCTCATCTGCGGAGCCATTGCCGCCTACCTCATCGTGAGCGCGCTCAGATAGCCGTGGCCGCTCCCGGCGTGCGCGGCCATGGCATGGCTGCCTCCAACTCGTACGCGAGGGAGAGCAGGCGTCTCTCCTCACCCCGCGGTGCGGCCACCTGCACCCCGATGGGCAGCCCCTCAGGCGTGCGCCCGAGCGGGAGGGAAACCGCCGGTGCCCCGGTGACGTTTTGCCAGGCGGTGAACGACGCGAAGCGCAGGAGTCTCACGATGTGCTCGCGCGCCGGGACCTCGGGCCCCAGCTCGCCGATGGGCGGCGCCGGTGTCGCGAGCACAGGCGACAGGAGTGCGTCGTAGCCCCCACGCGGATCACTGGACCCCTCAGCAGGCATCCCGTAGGCGGCCTCGGGTGCCCGCGAGGCACGCACCAGGCGGCGCACACTCCCGGGGATGCGCAATGCCTGCTGCTGGGCCATGCGACTGAGTTCCTGGGTCAGCGCCTCGGTGCGCGATGCATCGAAGCCGGTCCCGAGGACACGCCCACCTGCTCGTTGCAGGAGGAAGGAGATGAGTGCCCAATAGCGCAAGAAGTCGCGGCCGAAGGCACCGTCCAACGGCAGGCCGATCTCCTCGACCTCGTGCCCGAGGCCTTGCAGCACCCGCCC
This sequence comes from Actinomycetota bacterium, assembly GCA_016870425.1. Lineage (GTDB taxonomy): Bacteria > Actinomycetota > Actinomycetes > S36-B12 > S36-B12 > Mxb001. The sequence continues at coordinate 3,118 of VGBQ01000206.1, forward strand.
GGTGGCGCGGACGGCCTCGCGCACCCGCGGGTCGACGGGCATCCCCTCGACGGTGTCGGTGAAGAGACCGATGCGCAGCCGGCGTGTCTCCGGGCGCACCACCATGCCGATCGGGGGCAGGTCCGGCGCAGGGTGCAGCCGCTCTGCCTCCGCGAAGTAGTAGGCGGTGTCCCGCACCGTGCGCGTCACCACTCCCTGGGTCACGAGATTGACCGGCAGGCGGTCGAGTTCCGGGACGTCCACGAGGCGTCCGCGCGAGGGCTTCAGGCCGACCAGACCGCACGCCGCCGCCGGGATCCGGATGGAGCCGCCACCGTCGTTGGCATGCGCGATGGGTACGACGCCGGCGGCGACGAGAGCCGCCGAACCGCCACTGGAGCCCCCGACGGATCGTGACGTGTCCCAGGGATTGCGAGTCGCACCGAAGCGCGATGACTCCGTGCTTGCGGTGAGCCCGAACTCCGGCAGTGTCGTCTTGGCGATCGGTTCGAAGCCGAGTGACAGGAACTGTCCGACCCAGGGGCTTGTCGATCTCGCCGGCGCATCGGCCACCGCCCAGGACCCATGCAGTGTGGGGTAGCCCGCGAGATCCTCGTTGTCCTTGAGCGCCGAGGGGATGCCAGCAAAGGGGCCGCTGGTCGCTGCGGGGAGGTCGAGGGGGCGCACGACGGCGTTGAGAGCGTCGTTGACCGCGGCGAGCCGCTCCTGAGCGGCCGCGCGCAACTCCCGAGCTGAGACCTTGCCACGCCTCAGGCGGTGCTGAAGCTCCATGACGTCGTCGGCGCCCAGGGCATCGTCACGGGTCGCATCGACGGTGGCCATGGCGCGACTTTAGTCGGGCACCCGAGCCCAGGCTTAGGGTGAGTGCATGATGCTTCGACGCCGGGCTGCCCTGATCGGTCTCGCCGCCGCGGCCATGAGCCTGGTCGCGTGCACAGGCAGCAACCAGGCCACGCCGTCCAGCACCGTCGAGATGCCCACTGCGTCGTACAGCCCCC
>VGBQ01000207.1 GCA_016870425.1 Actinomycetota bacterium
GGCGTACCCCAGCATCGCGAGCGGCGCGTGGTGCGCGCTCATCAATGGCGGCGCCGGCGTTGCCCCGATGGAGTTCCTCGCAGTCTTCGAGACGCCTGGCGGGGGCTCGGCCAGCCGCATCGAGGCGCCGGCCAAGCGCGTGTCGCCGGACCCGGATACGAAGGTCTTCCAGACGATGTTCCCTGACTCCACCCAGGTGAAGTCCTACGTCGCGGACGACTACTCGAAGTCCAAGATCCGCGGTGTCGATACCGCCGGGCTCAACGCCGCCCTGAATAGCCTGCAGGAGCAGGTCTTCGCTGCCTCGCGCGCCGTGCAGCCGCCCACGAGCACGTTCGTCGGCCCGGGCAAGCCCTTGGCCGGCTTCACGCTCGATCAGGGCGCCTACGACCAGATCGCGCGCGCCCAGGACGAGGAGTTGTCGAAGCAGTTCTACACGTCCCCTCCCAACACCTCGTCGGCGTCCGGGGTGCAGACCGCTATCGTGCAGATGCGGCAGTTCATCGCCCCGCTGGATACTCCCGCCAACGTGCCCGGCATGTTTGACCCGTCCTATGTCGTGCCGTGGCCCGAGTGGGAGTTCCACGAGAAGTTCTCCGTGCTCGATAGTCACCCGCGGCTGCTTCGACTCTTGGGCTTCGTCATCGACGTGGAGATCGATCCGGCCGACTTCCGCCTGGCGCCCCCACGGACGGGGCCCGCGACACTGGCCCCCGGCGCCTACGACCTGTGGGTCAACCCGATTTATTCACCCGGTGCCAACGCCGTCGACATTGCCCAGGGCGCGACGGTGACGTTCGGCAGTGGCGTGTTCGCACCGAAGTTCTCCGGCACGGCCCCTTCGGATCCGGGATTCATCGACATCGGTCTGGATGGCCAGCTATGGCCTATCGCGACCAGCGAGGTGGGCTCAGAGATCGCGGCCACGACCGTGCTGGCCTCGGGCTACCAGCGCGCCGTCGCGGAGCGTCTCGGCGACGAGGACTACGTGCCCCTCACCCTGCCCGCGCGGTCCACCACGGGCATCTCGCTGCTGGCCCCGCGTCTTGCTGAGCGGGTCCACCGCGACTTCGACCGCCAATCGAACATTGCCAAGTCCGTCGATATCGCTGGCCGACGCATCCAGATCGCCAGCGCCAGCGATCTCATCATCGGCTACCGCATGGATGTCCGCCCCACGGGCGCACCGGGCTGGCTCAGCCTCAATCTCCGCAACGGACTGTGGCGCGCGGATCCCGACACCTACCGAGCAGGCCTGATCGACCTCGGTGTCGATGAGGGCTGGACCGAGCCTGCTGGCGCTGGTGCAACCGGCAACGCTGGCAACGAGTTCCGCTTCGCCCAGCCGGTCAGCGTGTGGACCGGGTGGAGTCAGAGTCTGCAGCGCCCCGGCAAGTCCATCGATGAAGACAGCCAGGCGGACGCCATCAATCCACTGTCCCCACCGCCCCCCGGATTCGGTGCCACGATCGACTACGTCGCCCCGCCCGGCGGCGCGAAACTGCCGACCCTGCGATTCGGTACGACGTACCAATTGCGCCTGCGCGTGGTCTACCTGGGCGGTGCGTCCAAGCAGCTGGGCGATGTCGAGCCACGCAGTGCACGCCGCGAGATCGACTACCTGCGCCACGAGCCGGTGATGAGCCCCGTCGCCTACCTCGGAGCGATCACGTCGCAGCGCGTCACGTTGGGTGACATCGCGGGGGAGACCTACGCCGGGGTCGTCGTCCCCTGGGCGCAGTCACCCGAGACGGTGGTCGTGCGCAGTGGCGGCAACGGCGCGGCCGTGGATCCGAGCGAGGTCGAGACGCGATGGCTGACACCGACGCGTGTGAGCCCCTGGCTGGTCGAGCAGCACGGACGCCTCGATTCGGGCGGCAAGCCCGATCCGGCGAAGTACTCCCAGATCGCCACGCGCGACGCGGCGTTCTATGGATCGTCGACCAGCGGCTACGAAGCCGTCGGAGATGTCATCGGCTTCGCGTGGACATCGCCAGCGCAGGGGACTACCCCCTTCTACCCGGACCCGATGACCTCCGGCGCACTCCTCCGGGGCGTGCCGACTCCTAGCGGCACGCCTACCGAGGCGAGCGCCGCCTTCGGCGGCGCGTGGCCGGACCTCGTGCCGATCCGCCTCGATATCGGCGGCGGAACCCCGGGAGCGACGGTGACGGGGCAGACCGTGACGATGCGCGTGGCGCCGGGTCGCACCGAGCGCGTGCGCGTGTCTTCGGCGATCCCCTCGGCGGACCTCGGTCTGCTCGATCTGTGGGACCGGGTGGCATCGACCGCATCCGCAGCCGATGCAGCCAAGGGAGCCTTCTGGCAGCTCAGCCCCTATCGCACGATGACGGTCGTCCACGCCACTCAGCAGCCGGTGAGCGCGCCTTACTTCGCCGGCAGCGATACCTGGAGCGGTCAACGCGAGCCCGGCGAGGTGCCCTGCCGCATCAGCGGATCGATGACCCTCGACGAGCCGTCCACGGAGTCGGTCTCGCTCACTGGCACGCTCGCCAGCGGCATCGATGGCGGTCCCGGCGCGCCCGCGCCGCGCATCGACGTCGCCTCCGTGGGCGATATCGGCTCGGTCAATGTCGCCAATCCGGCCCCGGGTGGACCGACGGGCAGCACGTCGTACGCCATGGAAGCAACCGTGCAGCTGCAGGACACACGTCGACACGACCTGTCACTCGTTGGCACGGCGTACTCCCGTTACGCCGAGTATTTCCGCCGGCTCCGCACGGCCGATCACCCAACTGGCTCGACCGCCCCGATCATCGTGGCTCCGGATGCCTCGGGTGCTGCGCTGCCGATCGTGCCGGGCAGCGCGCGTGTGCAGTGGAGCAGCGGGGGAGCGGTGATCACCGGCACTCTCGGCGTCGACTACACCGAGCAGGCACCCGCCGGCACGATCACTCCCACGGCGAGCGTGCCCGGCGGGTCGATCGTGGTCTCCGGCATCCCGACCCCGGTCACGCTTGCCACGACCGACGCGGCTGCGGGAGCGCAACGGCGCGACTTCGTGCTGCCGGCGAGCGCGCGACCCCAGCCGCCGGATGTCGCGGCTGTCGTGCCGGCCTTCGCGTGGAGTCCGGCAGGCAAGGCCACCGTGCTCTCTCGGGCAAGTTCCTCGCGTTCAAGCGCGTCGCTGCGTGTCTACCTCGAACGTCCCTGGTTCACCTCCGGTGTCGAGGAGGACCTCGCGGTGCTCCTGCGGCCTTCCTCGGGTGCGGCAAGCGTGAGCGACTTCGTCAGCCGCTGGGGCGGTGATCCGGCCGTGACCGGCGGGGGCAGCCTGCCGGCGTCATGGCCGCGCGCGGCGGACTTCACTAACGCCGCGGGATCGGTGTCCGGCGTGCGCATGGCCGAGGACCGCACCCGTCAGGTCGACCTTGTGCGCTACGAGGTGGGCCGCGAGGCAGCCGACGGATCGCTCATCGGGTGGGATTCCGAGCGGGACCAGTGGTACGTCGATCTCGACGTCGACATCGATGACGCCTACCGGCCGTTCCTGCGCCTCGCACTCGCGCGCTACCAGGCGGGTGCGCCAGAAGATCTGCGTCTGTCGCCGGTGACGTTGCTCGACGTCGTGCAGTTGGATCCGGCGCGCACCGCGACGGTGGCCCTGACCAGCCTGCCCGGTGGCACCTATCGCGCGGACGTCACGCTCTCGGGCCCGAGCTATCAACGCAACAGCCTCGGTGCGGGTCCGGGCAGGACCTTCCTGGTCCACGAGCGACTCAGCGACGACGACGCGCCAGGTGCCGATGCGGTGCTGTGGCAGGAGGTCACGCGCGTGGAGGCGAACGGCCGCTACGCCGGCGGGCAGGGCCGCTGGAGCGGAAAGATCGGCCTGGGCGCCAGCGTCGGCGGCGGACGCCATCGCCTCGTCATCGAACAGTACGAGGAGTGGCGCACTGACGGTGGGGTGACGGGCAGCGGCAGCAAGGGCCTGCGCCTCGTACACCAGGACATCGTCGCGCTGGGCTAGCGGACGTCCACCAGGTCGGCGATCTGGCGTTGCTGAGAGTCAAGAGTGGCCAGCGGAAGTCCTGTCCGCGCGGCAACGGCAACGATCATGCAGTCGACCTGGCTGCCAGGCGTGATCCCG
>VGBQ01000208.1 GCA_016870425.1 Actinomycetota bacterium
CCCCGCTGGTGTCGCTCCCGTTGCCCGTCAGCGTTTGCGTGACCGGGTCCCACGTGGGCTGATCGGTGTGCGTCCCCGCCGGGCAACCGCTCGGCTTCGGACTCACACTGCAGTAGTTGAACGACGACTCGTACCAGCCTCCGGTCGGCACGGCATTGCCGAGGGAGTCCTGCGCGTCGATCCTGACGCGGTCCGCGTCGATATCCCCCAGCGTGAATCCCCACGTGCCGGACGGCGTGACCGTGTCGAAGGTGTAGGTGATGACAGAGGGCGCGCTGCCCGGGGCCAGTCCTTGATTCATGTAGGCGCGGTTCTGCGACGAGCCAAAGTAGGCACCGAAGGGGGTTGTCGGTCCCAGCCACGTCGATGCCCCGGTGGGGAAACTCACGTTGGAGGCCGATGAGGTCCATGTCGCCGCCGGCACCTGGAATCCGTTGACGTTGGTGCCGAGATTGAAGTCACCACTCGAGGAGGACCCGGAGGCCAAGGACCACCCTCCATACACTCCCGTGCCCCCGACGGCCTGCACCGACGAGGTCGCAATGGCCACGGTGAGGCTCGTGGCGAGGACGGTGACGGGGAGCAGGATCGCGAGGTGACGGCGCATGGCGACACCCTAGGGACCCTGTCTGCGAGATCGGCTCGATTGTGGCCGGCTCGCGGCATCCCGCGCCTTCGTAGCGTCCCGCGAACGAGGGACGGAAGGGGCCCGCTTCTGGGCCTTAGGTCCATCCCGTGACGCGAGGCCAGGGCCGACCGAGTGCCGCGGCAAGGCGGCGCACCGCCGGCAGGGATACGCCGATGACGTTGCCGGGATCGCCATGCACGCCGGCGACGTACGGCGCGCCCAGGTCATCGAGCGTGAATCCGCCAGCGACCGTGAGCGGCTCGCCCGTGGCGATGTACGCAGCAATCTCCTCATCGGGTGCGTCCACCATCTCGACGACCGTGGACACGGTCTCGCCGCACGACTCGCCGGACGACGTATCGATCAGCCAGTGCCCCGTGTGCAAGGTGCCCGAGCGGCCGCGCATGCGCTGCCAGCGCGCCATCGCCTCCTCGGGCGTCGGCGGCTTGCCCAGGCGTACACCGCCCGCCTCGAAGATCGAGTCGCACCCGAGCACGAGCGCCCCCGCGGGCACCTCAGCGGTCGCTGCGACGGCCTCCGCCTTGGCCCGCGCGAGGGCGAGCGCGACATCGGGCACCGCGCGATCGCGCATGGCGTCCTCAATGGCCTCCTCGTCGACCCCGCTCACCACGATCACGGGCCTGAGGCCGGCCTGCTCGAGCAGGCGCCGACGGGAGGCAGACGCCGAGGCCAGCACGAAGGCGCCGGGGCCTGTCTCCCGCGGAGCGGACATGCGCTCACCCTGCCAGAGGAGGCATCCCTAGACTGCAGCGCGTGCATAAGGTCCTCATCGCCAACCGCGGCGAGATCGCCGTCCGAGTCGCCCGTGCCTGCCGCGATGCCGGCCTCGCTTCCGTCGCGGTCTACGCCGACCCTGACCGCGATGCCCTGCACGTGGAGGTCGCCGATGAGGCCTACTCCCTGGGCGGCTCCTCCGCGGCTGAGACCTACCTCGACATCACGAAGATCATCGATGTCGCGCGACGCGCCGGGGCCGACGCCGTGCACCCCGGCTACGGATTCCTCTCGGAGAATGCCGACTTCGCCCAGGCCGTCATCGACGCCGGGCTCACGTGGATCGGCCCACCGCCCGAGGCCATCCGCTCCCTCGGCGACAAGGTCTCCGCGCGCCACATCGCAGCCCGGGCAGGGGCGCCCCAGGTGCCCGGCACGCCCGACCCGGTCGCGAGCGCCGACGAGGTCGTGGCCTTCGCCCAGGAGCACGGTCTGCCGGTCGCCATCAAGGCGGCCTTCGGCGGTGGCGGCCGCGGACTCAAGGTGGCACGCACACTCGAGGAGATCCCCGAGCTCTACGACTCCGCGGTGCGCGAGGCCGTCGCTGCCTTCGGCCGCGGCGAGTGCTTCGTCGAGCGCTATCTCGATCGCCCACGCCACGTCGAGACGCAGGTCCTCGCGGACCAGCACGGCAACGTCGTTGTCGTCTCCACCCGCGACTGCTCACTGCAGCGGCGTCACCAAAAACTCGTCGAGGAGGCGCCCGCGCCCTTCCTCAGTGACGTGCAGCTCGACGAGCTCTATCGCGCGTCCAAGGCGATCATGCGCGAAGCCGGTTATCACAACGCCGGCACCTGCGAGTTCCTCGTCGGCGAGGACGGCACGATCTCCTTCCTCGAGGTCAACACCCGCCTCCAGGTCGAGCACCCGGTCAGCGAAGAGGTCGCCGGCATCGACCTCGTCCGCGAGCAGTTCCGCATCGCCGAGGGCGGCGTCATCGACTACGACGACCCGGTCCTGCGCGGGCACAGCATCGAGTTCCGCATCAATGGCGAGGACCCTGGTCGCGGCTTCCTCCCGGCACCGGGCGTGCTCACCGAGTGGGTGGCGCCCTCCGGTCCGGGAGTGCGCGTCGATGCAGGCTTCCGTCAGGGAGACGTCATCGGTGGCAACTTCGACTCCCTCCTCGCCAAGCTCATCGTCACCGGGCGCGACCGCACGGAGGCCCTCGAGCGATCGCGTCGGGCGCTCGCGGAGTTCCGGGCCGAGGGCATCGCGACGGCACTCACCTTCCACCGCGCCGTCGTCGACGATCCGGCGTTCGCACCCGCCGATGGCTCGCCCTTCGCGGTGCACACCCGCTGGATCGAGACGGAGTTCGACAACACCATCGCGCCGTACGCCGGCACCGTCGACTCCGGCGACACCGCCATCGAGCGCGAGACCGTGACGGTAGAGGTCGACGGCAAGCGCCTGGCCGTCACCCTTCCGGCCGGCCTCGGGGCTTCCGCCCGATCCTCGGGCAGTGCGAGCAACGGATCGGCCAGGCCCGGCCGCAAGCGGGACCGCGCCGCTGGTGGCGGAGCCTCCGGAGACTCCGTGGCCGCCCCCATGCAGGGCACCGTAGTCAAGGTGGCCGTGGAGGAGGGCCAGGCCGTGCAGTCCGGCGACCTGATCGTCGTGCTCGAGGCAATGAAGATGGAGCAGCCCCTCACCGCGCACAAGGCCGGCACGGTCACCGGGCTCGACGCGACGGTGGGCACGACGGTGCCGACCGGCACGGTGCTCTGCCGGATCAGCGACTGACCCCAGCCCCTCCCTCGCTTTGTCATCTGGTCCCGCGTCCGGGGGCACGCCAGATGCGGGACCAGATGACCAGGCGCAGGTGAAGGTGAGGGTGAGGGGTGAGGGTCTGGGGCTGCCACCTTCCCAGCCGGCGGGTACCGTCGAAGGGTGAAGCGACCACTGGCTCTGCTGACCCTCCTCGCGATGGCCGTCGCGAGCCTCATCGCCGTGGGTCCGGCCCAGGCCCGCACCTCGATCGACTCCGTCGCATCCGCGCTGCGCAGCAATCCGGTCTACAACGACCCCGCCGCCGAGAACGCCCTCACCTCGGGCCAGGCTGCTGACCTGCGCGCGCAGATCGAGGCGACGGGCATCCCCATCTACATCGCCGTGCTTCCCGCATCGGCCGCGGCGGATACGGGCGGCCCGGACGCTCTCCTGCGCGACCTGCGCAATGCCGTGGGACGCAGCGGCGTCTACGCCGTCATCGCCGGCAATGCCTTCCGCGCGGGATCCACCGAGGGCTCGGTGACGGCCATCGCCGACTCGGCGTTCCAGTCGCAGTCGTCCAACGGTCCCTACGCCGTGCTCGAGGCGTTCGTCGCCGGCGTAGACGAGCAGTACTCCGGGTCGGCCTCTGGCGGCAGCGCTTCGTCGGAGTCATCCGGCACGTCCGGTTCGCCCCTCGTGCCTCTCGCCATCCTGGCGGTGGCGATCGCCGGGGTCGTGGGCGTCGTCATCTGGGCGCGTCGCAAGAGCCGGGCCGCGCAGGCCCAGCGCGTTGCGGCGCTGCGCGGCGTCCTCGACCAGGACGTCACCCAACTCGGTGAGCGACTCGGGGCATTCGACCTCACCGATCCGCGGCTCGACGATGCGGGCCGTGCGGATCTCCAGCGAGCGCTTGACGCCTACTC
>VGBQ01000209.1 GCA_016870425.1 Actinomycetota bacterium
GGTCCTCGCGTCCGTGGAAGATCATCGTCGGGGCGGGGATGCGGGCGATGGCCTGCTCGGGATGCGCGAGGGCATCGATCCATCGCTGGCGCGGCGCAGGGAACATCGCGGCATAGGCCTCCTGGACCCCCGGGCGGATGCTCGCCTGGTAGCGCAGCCCCGCAAGCTCCTCGATCCCCGGCGCTGGCGTCGCGGTGAATGTGCGCAGAAGTGCGGCCATGGCCTCGACGCTCGGCTCGTAGCCCCACACGGCGTCGAGGCCCGGTGTGAGGGGAAAGGACAGTCCCACGGCCCCCATGAGACCGAGCCTGCGCACGCGCTCGGGATGACGGATGGCAAGCGCGAGGGCGAGTGAGCCGCCGAAGGAGTTGCCCACGACGTGAGCGCGATCGACGCCGAGTGCGTCGAGGACACCCACGACATGAGCGGTCCAGGTGTCAAGGTTGTAGGCCCCGACGGATCTCTCGGTGTATCCGAAGCCGACGACGTCGGGTGCCACGACGCGGAAATCCGCGGCGAGGGCCGGCAGGGTGAGGCGCCAGTTGCTCCATGCGCTGACGCCCGGCCCCGAACCATGGATCAGCAGGACGGTGCCGCCTCCCGGGTCGGTGCCCGTGTCGTGCACGTTGGTGGGGATACCTGCGGCGGTGATGGTGTGGCCGATCTCCGGGCTTGTCCTCACCGTTCTGCCTCCTCGGTGACGGTGCCGCGCAGGGTCGACTTCGAGAGCTTGACTCCAGCGGCGTCGGTGATGAGCCCATGATGCACGTACGTCGCTGTGATGACATTGGGAGCCTGAAGCCAGGTCGCCAGGTGGATCTGCGCAGCGCTCGATCCGAGCAGGTCCGCGCCCCGCACGATGTGGGTCACCGCGAGGTCGCGGTCCTCGACGACGGACACCAGCTGGTACGCCGGGAGGTCGTCGCGTCGCCACACGACGAAATCGCCCATCACCTCGGCGAGGTCCACCCGATCGCGGCCCACCGCTACCGCGGTGCCCGCAGGCACCATCAGACGCAGGGCCGTGCGCCCGGGCTCGTGCGTCAGGTCGCGTGTGCGGCAGCCACCCACGCACCCACCGGTAGCGGGACCGTGCTGCCGGCTGCGCGGACACACGCAGGCATAGACCATCAGGCCGGCATCGATACCCGACCACAGTTGCTCCCGGTAGTAGTCGGACTTGGAGCGCTGCGTCCAATGCGCCTCGAAGTCATCGGCATCCCGTGGCCCGACGCTCCACTCGATACCCATCTGCGCCAGGGTGGCGAAGACGTCGTCGGCGTACTCCCTGCGATAGCGCGCCGCATCCGCGTCATCGATGCGCAGGGCCAGTGCCGCGCCGACCTCGGCGGCAAGCTCGGTGGTGAGGCGGAAGTTCAGCCGGTTGCCCTCGTGGAGGAAGCCGCTGGGGGTAGGCGCCAGGCGCGTGACGGGCACGGTCACCGCGCGCCCTTGCAACTGCGGGAGAAGACTCGGTCGCCCGCGTCGTAGCTGAGCAGATGCGGGGCGAGCGTCGGCTCACACTCCTCGAAGCCCAAACGGGTCAGCACCGTCATGGATGCGTGATTGCCCGGATGCGTCGCCGCCCATGCATCCGCGATGCCCATGCTGGCGAGGCGGTCGAGAAGCAGACCGGTCGCTTGGGCACCCAGTCCGCGACCCCAGTGGGCGGGACCGATGACATAGGCGATCTCGGCGATGCCATCGTGCAGGGTTGCCTCGACTCGGCCAACGACCGTCGGGCCGGAGAGCATCGGCGCGTGCGCCACCGTGAGGTCCTCGATACGCAGGCCGTTGTCGGCCAATGACGTCATGCCAGCCTGCGCCAGACGGAGACGTGCTTGGTGCTCTCGGCGGTGAAGGCGGATCGATCCCAATCGGCGTAGCGGGCGGCAAGCCCCAGTCCGGCCAGCTGGGCCATGAGGTCGCATTCAGATGGCCACGCGTATCGGAAGTTCCCGACGTCGTACCGCCAGGTGTCGTCGTCCAGTCGCGTGTAGTGATGAGACCTGCAAGCCTGCGTCACCGGTCCGATCGTGTCGAAGCCCACATGGTCGGTTCCTACGTCGAAGGGGACGGCGGTCTGGCCGGGTGGCAGTCGGCGCAGAGGTGGCACGAAGAGCTCGACGACGAAGTGGCCGCCGGGGCGCAAGTGCCCAGCCGCGTTGCGGAAGCACGCGACCTGCTCGTCCTGGAGCCGCAGGTTGGACAGGCCGTTGTAGGCGAGGTAGACCAGATCGAACTCCCCGGGGACCACCGTCGTCGCCATGTCACCGGTCACGACGGGGATCTCAGCCTCAGACGCACCTGTCCGAAGCTCGGCGACCATGGCGGGGGACAACTCGATGCCGCACACACGGATGCCGCTGCGACTCAGGGGGATCGCCAGGCGACCGGTGCCGATGGCGAATTCCAGCGCGCTGCCGCCGGCGCACAGATCACGCAGGAAATCGACCGTGGGCCCTACCACTGCGGGATCGAACATGTCGGCGCTGTCCTCGACGTAGGACGAAGCTGTCTGCTCATCCCACACGTCGCTGCTGACCATGACGCGCACGCTAGCCGCATGCCGAAGGTCCTGGCCAGATGCCGCCCGGAGGAGGTCACTGCGGTGTCGGCGATGGAGGTAGGAACGGGCGCATCTCGACGCGCCGGTTGCAACTGCGCGATGCCGCCTGAGCGATGCCGACAGCCTCCGTTGGCCCGGGGGCTTCGATGATCCAGAATCCAGAGGTGTAGTCCAATGTGTCGAAGGCGGGGCCGTCCGCCATCACCTAATGGCCGCGTCGGACGAGATCCTCGTTGAAGGCGTCGATCGCGGCCAGCTCCGCGGCATCAGCGCTGCCGGTGCGTGAGTCCAGGACGTACAGGAGGTAGCGCATGTCATCTCACGATCTGCCAGGCAAGGCGGTGACGCACAGCACGCGCAGCGCGCCCAGCGACACGGTGTCCGAGGGGGGACTTGAACCCCCATGCCCTTTTGGGGCACTAGCACCTCAAGCTAGCGCGTCTGCCAATTCCGCCACCCGGACGTGGTGGGTGACCTGACCGTGTGGGGACACAGCCTGATCGCCGACGGCGAGGATAACAACAGGCCAAGAACGCTCGCCACCTGCCCGGGCAGGGCAGGATGGGGGCGTGGATCCCACACCTGACGATGTGAGCCCTGAGGCTGTCGCGGCGCAGGCCGAGGTGATCGAGATCCTGCGCGGCCTCATCCGCATCGACACGACGAACGACGGCACCGACGCTAGGCCGGGTGAGGCCGCGGCGGCGGAGTACGTCGAGGCCCTGCTGCAGGAGGTGGGCCTCGAGGTGGAGCGCTTCGCCACGACCTCGTCCCGCCGACAGGGTGTGGTCGCACGCCTGCCCGGATCGGACCCGTCCCGGCCGCGTCTGCTCCTGCACGGTCACCTCGATGTCGTGCCCGCTCGACCAGAGCACTGGTCCGTGCCCCCCTTCGGCGCCGAGGTGATCGACGGCATGGTCTGGGGTCGTGGCGCAGTGGACATGAAGGACATGGACGCCATGCTCATCGCCCTGGCTCGCGCCTGGCAGCGGGCGGGGCGGAGACCGCAGCGCGATCTCGTCTTCCTCTTCCTCCCCGACGAGGAGGCGGGGGGCCAGCATGGCTCCCACTGGATCGTCGATCATCGTCCGGACATCCTCGAAGGAGTCAGCGAGGGAGTCAGCGAGGTGGGCGGATACTCGCTCACGCTCCCCGACGACCGGCGGCTCTACCTGATCCAGACAGCGGAGAAGGGCATTGCCTGGATGCGCCTGGTGGCTGAGGGGGCGGCAGGGCACGGGTCGATGCTCACGGGCGACAACGCCGTCACCGAGGTCGCCTCAGCGGTATCGCGCATCGGCCAGCACCGTTGGCCCGTGCAGCTCTCGCCGACCGCCCGCCACATGGTGGCGGCCATCGGCGAGGCCTACGGCCTTGAGCTCGACCTTGACGATCCGGTCGAGCTGGCGCGTCAGCTCGGTCCCGTAGCGAGGTTCATCGGAGCCGGGACCCGCAACACGGCGAATCCCACCATG
>VGBQ01000210.1 GCA_016870425.1 Actinomycetota bacterium
CCCACCCCACCTGTCGCCCCGCCGGCACGGCCGCCGGCCTGGCGCGACAGCGACTCGCCCCAGCCGCGCAGGCGCGGGAGGAGGTACTGCATCTGTGCAAGCGACACCTGCGCGCGACCGGCTTTGCTGCGGGCGTGCTGGGCGAAGATATCGAGGATGAGCCAGGTGCGGTCGACGACCTTGACCTTGACGACCTCCTCGAGATGGCGCAGCTGGCCGGGGCTCAGCTCTCCGTCGCAGATGACGGTGTCGGCACCGGTCGACACCACGAGCTCGCGCAGCTCGCGGGCCTTGCCCGAGCCGATGTAGGTGGCGGGATCGGGGCGGTCACGGCGCTGGATGACGCCGTCCAACACCAGCGCGCCCGCGGTCTCGGCGAGTGCAGCGAGCTCGCGCAGGCTGCGCTCAGCCTGGTCTGCAGTCCCGTCGGTCCACACGCCGACGAGCACGACCTGCTCCAGGCGGATCTGGCGGTACTCGACCTCGGTGATGTCCTCGAGTTCGGTCGACAGGCCGACGACGCGGCGCAGGGCCTGGCGGTCCTCGAGATCGAGTTGGCCGACGCCGGGCTCGTCTAGATCCACGCGGCAGCCCAGTCGGCCTCGAGAGTGCCGTCGGCGACGATGACGGCCGGCCCGATGAGCTCGAGTTCTCCGTCGCGCTCCTCCACGTGCAGGGTCCCGCCGGGGACATCGACCCGGATGCGCATCGCGTCATCGCCCTGCCTGCGCACGGCCCACGCGACAGCGCAGGCACCCGTGCCGCACGAGAGGGTCTCGCCCACGCCGCGCTCGTGCACGCGCATGCGCACGTGTCCCGGCGCGATGCGCTCGACGAACTCGACGTTGACTCCCTCGGGGAAGAGGTGCTCGGGGCTCACCTCGGGGGCGCGATCGAGTGGACCGGCGGCGGACACAGAGGTGACGAAGACGACTGCATGCGGATTGGGCACGTGCACCCCGATCGCCGGATAGGAGCGATTGCCCACCATCACCGAGGCGACCGCATCCACCCCTCTTGCCTGACCCATGCCTACGGCGTACTCCCCCGTCGGCAGCCTGCGCACGTGCCGCACGCCCCCGCGGGTGGCGATGTCCATCCCCTCGGGACTCGCCAATCCCTCCTCGACCAGGAAGCGCGCGAATACGCGAATGCCGTTGCCGCACATCTGTGCGGAGGAGCCGTCGGCATTGCGATAGTCCATGAAGAACTCCGCGCCCGTGGCAGAGGGGTCATCGGTTGCGGACGAGCGCACGACCCGCAAGACGCCGTTGCCACCGATGCCGAAGCGGCGATCGCACAGAGCCGCCACCATGGCGTCGGTGAGTTCGACCTCACCATCGAGGTCGGGGAGCAGGACGAAGTCATTGCCCGTCCCGTGACCCTTGAGCACCCGCACCTCGCGCATCCGGCCAGCCTAAGCGCTGGCCGCTGCATAGAGCGCGCTCGCCCGGTCGCAGGCGTGGGCCCAGGTCTGCTCGGGGGGCACGGTCACGTTGTGGGCGGCCAGGCGCGCCCCCAGAGCCGGATTCCGGCCGAGTAGCGCCAGGCTCGCTCCCAGTCCCTCATCATCGGAGGCGAGGAGCCCCTCGACGCCGTCATGGATGAACTCACCGGTGCCCGCCTGGGACCGCGCGACGACGGGCAGGCCGAAGGTGCGCGCTTCCAGAGCCGCAATGCCGAATGACTCCAGCACGGAGGCCTGCGCAAACACGTCGGATGCCGCGAAGACCTCGCGGATCCCCTCGAGGGGCAGCCGGCCGGTGAAGCGTGCGTCCACGCCCAGCCTGCGGGCGGTGCGCTCGGCGGCGCCGCGCTGAGGTCCATCGCCGATGATGGTCGTCTCGACCCGCACGTCAGGACCGAGCAGCACCTGCGCACGACCCACGGCACGCAGCAGCGCGCTCACGCGCTTGCGCGGGGCAAGACGCGCAACGGTCACCACGCGCAGCAGACCGGGCATGCGCGGCACCGGCATGGATTGGCGCCACGCAGCAGGATCGATGGCATTCGGGAGTACGCCGACCCGCACTCCGAGCGCCGCCCCCACGGGTCCCGCCGCGACCTCGCTCACCGCGCTGAGGGCGACGCCCGGTCGCGTGAGCAGGGCACGCGCGGCC
Organism: Actinomycetota bacterium; assembly: GCA_016870425.1. GTDB lineage: Bacteria > Actinomycetota > Actinomycetes > S36-B12 > S36-B12 > Mxb001. The sequence continues at coordinate 2,121 of VGBQ01000210.1, forward strand.
CGGTAGCCGCCGCGCGACAGTGGTCCCCACATGCTGTGCACGGTGACCACCGTCGGCACGCGCAACTCGGCCAGGGCGCGGAGGGCACCCCAGGCAAAGGGCGACACGGCGCCCACATGCACGTGCGCGACATCGGCGGGCGAGGCCTCGAGGATGGCGCGCACTCCCGCGCGGGTGCGGGGGTGGACAGGTAGGTCGCCGGGGATCCGGGCCGCGAGCCGCTCCACCACGATGCCGTCGACGACGTCGGCGCCCGTGCGCTGCAGGCCGGCCCCCGGCGTCGCGGTGATCACCCGCGGTTCCTCACCGCGCGCCGCCTGGGCGAGGGCGAGCCCGCGGACCTGGGTCTCAATGCCCCCGGTGCGCGGCAGGTAGCAGTCCGAGACATGGGCTATGCGCACGCGCCGACGCTACGCCACCCCCTCCCCCACCGCCGAGTGGTCAGTTGTCGGGTCGGCCCTAGGGGGCACCCGACCCGACAACTGACCACTCGGCGCGGTGGGGGCGGGTGCACCGGGCAGGATGGCCCCGTGACCACCCTGGTCTTCCTCCACGCCCATCCCGACGACGAGGCCCTGCTCACGGCGGGGACGATGGCGCGGGCCGCCGCTGAGGGTCACCGCGTCGTGCTGGCGGTGGCCACGGACGGGAGCGCCGGGCTCACGTCCGCTGACTACCGCGACGACCTGGCCGACGTGCGCGCGCGCGAGCTCCAGCGCTCCGCTGAGATCCTGGGCACCGCGCGCCTGGAGACCTGGGGGTACGCCGACTCCGGGATCGGCGGGGATCAGCCCGGAGGGTTCGCGACGGGTGACCTCGAAGCCCAGGTGGCGCGGCTGGTCGATCTCATCGAGTCCGAGCGGGCCGACGTACTCGTCGGCTACGACTCCTCCGGCGGCTATGGCCACCCCGATCACCTGCGCGTGCATGAGGTCGGCCGCGAGGCGGCAGCCCAGGTGCGCGCGCACCGCGCCCTACGTCACTTCGAGGCCACCCTCCCGCGCGAGCCCATCGCCCGCGCCGTGCGCACGGCAGCGAGCGTGCGCCTCACCCCACCCGGATTCGATCCCGCGGAATTCGATCGCGCGTGGACTCCTGGACGCGACATCACCCATCGGGTCGACGTCCGCCCCTACGCCGAGGCGAAGCGCGCGAGCATGGCCGCGCACGCGAGCCAGGCTGCGGCCGACGACTCCACCCGCACGCTCGCGGTGCTCACCCGACTCCCGGGCCCGGCGTACCGACTCCTGCTGGGCACCGAGTTCTACGTCGCCGTGCCCTGACGCCGGTCAAGGGCAGCGTCGACACGGGCTCCCCGCCTCTGGGTGACGGACAAGTCCGCGAACTTTGGGCGGATACGGCCGTCTATGGGCGCTATCCGCCCAAAGTTCGCGGGTCGGTCAGCGGTGAATCACGCCGAGGACAGCCTCGACGCTCGTGCCGGCGGGCACCCACTCCACTCGCGCGTCCTGGCGGAAGCGCCGCTCCTGCCGTCGGGCGAAGCGTCGGGTCCCGTCCACCGTCCGCTGTCGCGCGATCTCCATGGAGCCTGGGTCATCCGAGACCAGTGCCTCGAGCACCTGGCGATAGCCGAGTGCACCACTCGCCGTGCGCCCCAGGCGCCCACGCAACTCGCGCACCTCATCGACGAGTCCGAGCGCCCACATGCGGTCGACGCGCGCAGCGATGCGGGCATCGAGCACGAGCCGGTCGCACGACAGGCCGATCCAGCGCGCCTCACGCCACGGAGTTGGATCAGGCAGCCGCGCGGTGAAAGACCCCTGGAGCTCGACGACCTCGAGCGCCCGCACGATGCGACGCCCGTTGGTGGGCAGGATCGCCGCGGCCGCGTCCGGGTCGAGCCGGGCAAGACGCGCATGCAGGGTCTCGGGTCCGACCTCGATGAGC
>VGBQ01000211.1 GCA_016870425.1 Actinomycetota bacterium
CATTGGTGTCTGGGCGGTGACGAAGCGACTCGTGTACCTCACGGATGGCATGTCGCATGCCATCCTCGCCGGCGTTGTAGCCGCAGCCGCCCTCGGACTCGCGTTCACCATCGGCGGCATCGTCGTAGCGCTGGTCATGGCGGCTCTCGTGGTGTTCCTCGTCCTGAGGCTCGGCCTTGCCGAGGACAGTGCCATAGGGGTTGTGAGTCAAGGTCTCTTTGCTGCTGGCGTAGTGGGCGCGACCCTGCTGGCAGATCCGCGCGCCCTCGGCCACATCCTCTTCGGGAACCCGCTCACTGTGACATGGCCCGAGGTGGCCACCCAGGGACTCTTGGCCATCATTGTCGTCGCCGGTTGTGCCTGGCTCGCGCCAGCGTTCGCCATGACAGCGTTCGACCCGGCGCATGCCCGGACGATCGGTGTGCGCGTCGGAGCGCTTGATGCTCTCCTCGTCATCTCGCTGGCCCTAATCGTTGTCATAGGGCTATCGACCGTGGGCGTCCTCATGTGCATCACTCTGATCACGGCCCCAGCGGTGGCAGCACGACTGCTCACCGGGTCATTTGCAACGGCTATGCTCACGGCCTCGATCCTCGGCGTCCTCGCGAGCATTGCGGGTCTCTTGGTGGCCTACCACATTAGCTGGCCGGTGGGACCCACGATTGCGCTCATCGCCATCGCTGAAGTGGCGCTGGCGAGTCTCATCGTGCTGATCCGCCGCGGTCCTGCTTGGCGGGCACCCAGACAGCCGTCGCTCAAGAACGTCGACGCGAGGGTGTGGCACACTCGGGGCACAGCCCCCGTAACTCCAGTGAGTGAGTGACATCGCGGTAGCCGTGTCGGCGGGCGATGCGCCGTGCCCATGTCTCTAGATCGGCGTCTTGGACCTCGACCGTCACGCCACAATCGCGGCACACGAGGTGATGGTGGTGATCCCCGCTGCAGCGGCGGTAGAGCACCTCTCCGTCTTCCTGCACGATCGAGTCGGCTTCACCTGCGTCGGCGAGGGCCTGGAGGGTGCGGTACACCGTCGTAAGCCCCACGGACGTGCCGTCGGCGACAAGGCGCTGATGCAACTGCTGCGCAGAGACGAACGCCTCGATGTCGTCGAGGGCGCTGACCACGGCGCGGCGTTGCCGGGTGGAGCGCTGGCCAATGGCGACTGCCTCGCCGGCATCGACCGGCAAGGCAGCGCGTGACGAGGTGGGCATGGCCAGATCCTAGGCGGCGTGCCGGCAGGTCGGGCACGCGCAGTCCTCGCATGCGCACGACGTGCAGCCGTGGGGCTCACAGTGGTCGCACGCGCACACTGCGTGGTTGCACGTCGCGCAACTGCACTCGGTGCAGTCGCAGGCGGCGCAAGAGTCGGAGCAGTGTGCGCAGGAGCAGGTCGTGCACTCGTCGTAATGCCCGTCGTGCTCACGGTGGGCGTGGCCGTCGTGGAGGTAGTCCACGTGGTCCTCATGAATGACAGCGGGATGACCGCAATCGGGACCGTGGGTGTGGTTATGGCGCTCGGCGAGCAAGTGTGTGGCAGACATCTCAGGACTCCTTGACATGGTTGATGGCGTCGGTGAGCACGTGACCCACGTGCTCGTCCGCTAGGCGATACTCGGTTTCCCTGCCGCGGCGGGCAGACGTGACCAGGCGCACCTGTCGCAGATGTCGCAGGTGCTGGGACACCAGCGGTTGGCTGGCCCCCGTGGCATCGGCGAGTTCGTGCACGCACCTTGGCCCGGGAATGAGGGCGTTGAGGATGCCCAGACGCACGGGGTTTGCGAGGGCCTTGAAGAGGTCCGCGGCCGCCTCGAGCTCCTGATCCTGTGTCACATCGTGATATTAGCAGATCTTTATGGATTGGCTCAAGTGCTACCCCGCGTGCCGGCCTCGGGCGAGCCAGCCCCCGGTGGCCAGCACGATGAAGGCCCCGAGCGCGAGGAAGACGATCGTCGGCCCAGGCGGCACATCGAGGTAGAAGGCCGCGACGAGGCCGAGAATGGCGCTCACGACGCCGATCACGAGCCCCATCACCGTGGTGGACGAGAAGGACCGAGTGACCTGCTGGGCGGCTGCGATGGGCACGATCATGATGGCGCTGACCAGGAGCAGGCCGACCGTGCGCATCCCGACCACCACGGCGACGGCCGCGAGGACAGTGAGCAGCATGCTGAGTCGGACGACCCTCAGCCCCTGGGTGTGGGCGAGGTCGGAGTCGAGTGAAAGCGTGAAGAGTTGCCGACCGAAGATGAGGAGGATTGCGACGATTCCTGCTGCTGCCACAGCAAGGGCGTAGAGGTCCTCTGTGGAGACTGTGGACAATGAGCCGAAGAGGTACTGGTTGAGGGCCGTGCTGGCCTTGCCGGATGCGAGTGACGTGAGGAAGACCCCGCCCGCGATGCCGCCGTAGAAGATGAGCGCCAGGGCGACATCGCCGGCGGTCCGACTGCGGTAGCGGATGAGCTCGAGAACGATGGCACCCAGGGCGGCCACGATGAGGGCCATAGGGATGGGGGCTAGGCCGGTGAGGAAGGCCAAGCCCACTCCGGTGAGCGCGACGTGGCCCATCCCATCGCCCAGGAGGGCGAGGCGGCGTTGGACCAGGAAGACGCCAACCAGGGGTGCGGTAACTCCGACGATAGCGGCGGCGATCAGAGCCCTGCGCATGAAGTCGTAGTCGAGGAGTTCCACTAGCCCTCCACGATCGGAGCGGGGCCGGCGGGCGGATGCAGGTCACTACTGTGATGCCACACGGGGTCACGCAACTGATCTGGCGTCGGTGGAGGTCCGTCGTAGGCGACCTTGCCTCGCTGCATGACGATGATCCGGCTTGCGAGAGCCGTGAAGCTACCGAGTTCGTGTGTGACCAAGATGATGGTTCGGCCCTGGTCGCGAAGGTCTCGGAAAATCGACGCCATGCGCTCTTGACTGTCTGCGTCGACGCCGGCCGTGGGCTCGTCGAGCATGAAGACCTGTGGGTCCTTGGCGAGAGCACCTGCCAGCAGCACCCTGCGCTGCTGGCCGCCTGACAGGCTGTCCAGGCGATCGCGTCGACGCTCCTCGAGTCCGACGGCACGCAGGGCCTCTGAGGTGCGCTGGTCCCGCTGCCCGCGGCTCACGCGACTCTTGCCGAGTCGCGTGACAAAGGCTGATTGGACCGTTTCCTGGACGGAGACAGGGACCGCTCCGGCGGAGAGGAGGCGCTGCGGGACGTAGGCAATGTCGGGCCAATCCTTGAACTGTCCCAGTGGCGTGCCGAGGATGCTGACCTCACCCGAGTCGAGCGGGACGAGGCCGAGGAGTGCCTTGAGGAGCGTGGTCTTGCCCGAGCCGTTTTCCCCGAGTACGGCCACGAACTGACCGGGACGAAAGGCGCACGTGACGTCGTCTAAGGCCCGCGAATCTCCATAGCGAACGGTGCCGTGCTCAATGGTGAGCACGGCACCGTTCGTCAAGGAATCCTCCTGCGTCACGTACAGGCGTTGCCTGCCTGCACGTTGGCCAAGTTGTCCTGCATGATCGTGACGTAGTCACCCGTTGCCCCCTCGGCCAATCCCTCAAGGGGATCCAGGACCGACGTCTGGGCACCTGTCTCTGCAGCGACTACTTCGGCGATCTTGGGATCGACGAGTGTCTCGAAGTAGACCGTGGTAACACCTTCCGCCTCGACGATGTCGATCACCTCCGCGACCTTAGCGGGGGAGGGCTCGGCATCGGGCGAAAGGCCCGAGATTCCTACCTGGGTGAAGTCGTACTGAGCGGCAAGGTAGCCGAAGGCCTCGTGGCTCACCACGAGCAGGCGGTTGGTGCACTGCGCCGTGCCGGCTGCCCACTCATCATTCAGAGTCTGCATCTGCTGCTCGAGGGCGGCGGCACCTGTGGCGAAAGAATCGGCACCCTCGGGTGCGAGCTCAGCGAGACGATCGGCGATCTCGCCGCCGATGATCCCCATGTTGAGCGGATT
>VGBQ01000212.1 GCA_016870425.1 Actinomycetota bacterium
CACCCGACTCGGGCGCTCCCTGCGACTGGTGATCCACCCCATCCTCTCGGTGCAGCGCGATGTGACCGGCGCCCTGGAGGCGGTCGCTGCTGAGGGGCCGGGCATGCGGGAGTCGTGGATCCACGCGGAGATCAGTCGGGGGTCGGCTCCCGCCGCCGAGATCGAGGCAGCCCTGCGCCGGGTGCTGAGCGATGTGCGCGAGGCGGTCGAGGACTGGCCACGGATGCGTGCCAAGGCCCTGCAGACGGCCGACCAGCTCCAGGAGCGTCCGCCCGCGGGCATCGCCTCCGACCAGGTCGACGAGGCGGCAGCGTTGCTCCGATGGATAGCCGACGACAACTTCACGTTCCTCGGCTACCGGGAATACGACCTGCTCGTGGACGACGGCCGGGATCGCCTGCGGGCGGTGCCGGGGACGGGCCTGGGGATCCTGCGCTCAGACCCTGACCTCGCCGGCGACGCGGGCTTCTTGAGCGGACCCGTCGCTGAGCGAGCCCGCGAGCCGCGCATCCTCGTGCTCACGACCGCCAACAGCAGGTCGACGGTGCACCGCCCGTCCTACCTGGACTACATCGGCGTGAAGCGCTTCGACGAGTCGGGGCGCGTGACCGGCGAGCGCCGTTTCCTGGGCATCTACGCCGCGTCGATGTATGCCCAGTCCGTGCGCGAGATCCCCGTGCTCCGGGCCCGCGCCGACGAGGTCCTGGCCGAGCTCGACGTCGAGCCCAGGTCGCACACCGGCAAGGAGGTGATGCAGTTCCTGGAGACCTATCCCCGGGAGGAGCTCTTCCAGGTCGAATCAGCAGACGTCGCGGCGGTCGCCCTCGCCGTGCACCAGATGGCCGAGCGGAGGCAGACGCGGCTCTTCGTGCGCCGCGATCCCTACGGGCGATTCATGTCGTGCTTCGTCTACCTCCCTCGCGATCGCTACAACACGGCTGTGCGTCTGCGCATCCAGGAAATCCTCCAATCGGCGTACGGCGGGGACTCAGTCGACTACACCGCCCGCGTGTCGGAGTCGGTGCTTGCTCGCCTGCATGTCGTCGTGCGTGCCGCTCCCGGTCACGTGCTCCATGATGCGGACGTTGTCGAGTTGCAGGCCCGCATCGCCCAGGCCGTGCGGAGTTGGGATGACGACTTCTCCTCGGAGTTGATCGCGCGCGTCGGAGAGGACCGTGCCGCCCCGATCCTGGAGACCTACTCGCACGGCTTCCCGGAGTCCTACAAGCAGGAGGTGCCGCCGGACGCGGCGGTCAAGGACATCCTCATCGCCCAGGCCCTCTCGGGCGATGAGGTCCGCCTGCGGCTCTACGCCCCGCACGGCCACGACGCGCGACTGCGCCGCCTGAAGATCATTTGCGCGGGTGACCCCATATCGCTCTCCCGGGTGCTGCCCGTCCTGGGTTCCCTCGGCGTGATCGTCGAGGATGAGCACCCGCACGACATCCACAGGGTGGGCCAGGCGCCCCTGCACGTCTACGACCTCGGATTCCAGTTGCCGGAGGGAGACATCCCCGAGCGTGACGCGCTGCGTCAGCGCTTCGAGGATGCCTTCCTCGCCATCTGGCACGGTCGGTGCGAGGCGGATGCCCTCAACGGACTGGTTGTGCGCACTGCACTGACCTGGCAGCAGGTCGTGATCCTGCGCTGCTATGTCCGCTACCTGCAGCAGACCGGCTCGAGCCTGGGTCAGGAGTTCGTCGAGGCGGCGCTCCTGAACAATCGCGCGATCGCGCAGCTCATCGTGGAGCTCTTCGAGGCTCGGTTCGACCCTGACCGAGGAGACGGGCGCCGCGACCGCCAGGACACGCTCGCTGCCCGAGCCCGCCAGGCACTGGACGACGTCGCCAGCCTCGACGAGGACCGCATCCTGCGCTCGCTCCTGGGGATGGTGGCCGCGACGCTGCGCACCAACGCCTATCGCAAGGACCAGGAGGGATACCCCCTCGACCGACTGTCCATCAAGCTCGATCCGCAGATCATCCCGGAATTGCCGCTGCCCCGACCGCGCTTCGAGATCTGGGTCTACTCCCCTCGGGTCGAGGGCGTGCACCTGCGCTTCGGGCGCATCGCCCGGGGAGGCCTGAGGTGGAGCGACCGGCGCGCCGACTTCCGCACGGAGGTCCTCGGTCTGGTCAAGGCCCAGGAGGTGAAGAACGCCGTCATCGTGCCGGTCGGAGCCAAGGGTGGCTTCCTCCCCAAGGCTCTGCCGGATCCCCAGATCGACCGCGACGCATGGATGGCTGAAGGGCGTGCCGCCTATGCCACCTTCATCCGAGGCATGCTCGACATCACCGACAACCTCGTGGATGGCGTCGTCGTGCCTCCGCCCGATGTCGTGCGCCATGACGGCGACGATCCCTATCTCGTGGTGGCGGCGGACAAGGGCACGGCCACCTTCTCCGATCTCGCCAACTCCGTTGCCGAGGAGTACTCCTTCTGGCTGGGCGACGCCTTTGCCTCGGGTGGGTCTGCCGGATACGACCACAAGGCCATGGGCATCACCGCGCGGGGCGCCTGGATCTCTGTGGAACGGCACTTCCGCGATCTGGGGCTCGACGTTCAGCGGCAGGACTTCACCGTCGCCGGAATCGGCGACATGAGCGGTGATGTCTTTGGCAACGGCATGCTCCTGTCGCCCCATATCCGGTTGGTTGCCGCCTTCGACCACCGGCACGTCTTCCTGGACCCCGATCCGGACCCTGCGGCTTCATTTGCGGAGCGGCAGCGGCTCTACGCGCTCCCGCGGTCATCCTGGGACGACTACGATCGCGCGCTCATCTCTGCCGGTGGGGGGGTCTACTCGCGAGGCGCGAAGTCGATCGACATCACCCCGGAGGTCCGCGCGCGGCTGGGCATCGAGGACGACGTGAAGTCCCTGACCCCCGCTGACCTCATCAAGCGCATCCTCACCGCACCTGTCGACCTGCTCTGGAACGGCGGCATCGGCACCTACGTCAAGGCGCAGACGGAGACCAACGCAGACGTGGGCGACAAGGCCAATGACTCCGTGCGCGTCAACGGCAACGCACTGCGCTGCCGTGTCGTTGGCGAGGGTGGCAACCTGGGACTCACGCAGCTCGGTCGTGTCGAAGCCAGTCGACACGGTGTCCAGCTCAACACCGACGCCATCGACAATTCGGCCGGGGTCGACACCAGCGACCATGAGGTGAACATCAAGATCCTTCTCGATGCCGCCGTGCGCGACGGTGACCTGAGCGAGACTGATCGTGATGCGCTCCTCGCCGACATGACCGATGAGATCGCGGCACTGGTGCTCAAGGACAAATACGACCAGAACGTCCTTCTGGGCAATGCCCGCTGGGGTGCCCCCGCGCTCATCTCGGTGCACGCGCGCATGATCAGCGATCTGGAGGCCCGAGGCATCCTCAATCGGGCGCTCGAACACCTGCCCGATGATGAGGAGATCGCCACGCGTGGAGCGGCACATCAGGGGCTGACCTCGCCCGAGCTAGCGATCCTCGCGGCGTACGCCAAGATCGCGCTGACCGACGACCTGGAAGGCGCGGGTCTCGCCTCGGACCCTTGGTTTGCCCGCGACGCCATCGACTACTTCCCCGCATTGCTTCGCACGCGCTTCGCCGCGCGCATAGCGGCCCACCCACTGCGCGAGGAGATCATCACCACCGTCGTCGTCAATGACCTCATCAACCACGGGGGAATCTCCGTCGTCTACCGCGCCTGCGAGGAGACGGGCGCATCTGCCCTGGAGGTGGTCCGCGCAGCCACAGCAGCGATTGCGATCTTTGACCTTCCGTCGTTCTGGGCCGCGGTGAACCGGCTCGACAACACGGTCCCCACGAGCGTCCAGGACGCCCTGCATCACGAGTCGCGCCGCCTCCTCGAT
>VGBQ01000213.1 GCA_016870425.1 Actinomycetota bacterium
TCCACGTCAGCGGGAGCGAGGACGGGCACGCTGCCCAGCAGGGCGTCGTCGTAGGGCGCACGCACCTCGGCCGATTCGCTGCCGGAGGTCCAGCCGCCAAGGAAGGGGACAGGGGTCACGGCCCCGGGGTCGATGCCGGGAATGAGTGGCGAAGACATGCCCCGGACGCTACCGCGAGCAGGCTGCCCGGGGGTGGGGCAGGATCCCTCCATGGACTTCCGCATCCCCGACGAGCTCACCGCGCTCCGCCAGTCCTTTGCCAGTTTCCTCGACCGCGAGATCCGGCCGCTCGAGGAGGAGTACGCCAGGGAGTTCTGGGGCGAGGCACCCAATCGCGAGGTGCTCGCGCCGGTCATCCGCGACATCCGACTGCGCAGTGCGCGCGAGGGCTTCTACGCGGCGTACATGCCGGAGGAGGCAGGTGGCCAGGGCTTATCCGTGCTGGGCACCTCGCTTCTCGTGGAGGATGCGGCCCGCTCCGGCATGCGCTTGGCGATGGCCGCCATCGCCCCTCCCAATCCGGCCGGACCCTCTCCCCTGCTGCTCAAGCTGCCCCCGCACCTGTGGGAGACCTACGTCCTGCCTGTGGCGTCGGGAGAGAAGACCATGTGCTTCGCGCTCACCGAGCCCGAGGCGGGCAGCGATGCCCAGGCGATCCGCACCACGGCTGTGCGCGATGGAGACGAGTGGGTCATCAACGGCCACAAGCACTACATCACCAACGGCGAGCACGCTGACTTTGCCATCGTCTTCGCGGTAACGGATGCCGAGAAGCGCGCCGCCGGCGGCATCACGGCGTTCGTCGTCCCCTCAGATCAGTTCCGACGGGGCAAGTTGCAGTGGAACCTCTCCGACTCGCACCCCGCCGAGCTCTTCTTCGACCAGGCCCGTGTGCCCGCCGACCACGTCATCGGCGAGGTGGGGATGGGCTTCTTCGAGGCCATGGCCTTCCTCAATTCCGGCCGTGCCTACATCGGCGCCCAGTCGCTCGGCCTGGCCGAATGGGCCCTCGACGCGGCCACCGACCACGCGAAGACGCGCACGGCCTTCGGCAAGCCACTATCGCGCAACCAGGGAGTCTCCTTCCCGCTCGCACGAAGCAAGGCCGACATCGAAGCCATCCGCTGGCTCGTCTACCACCTCGCCTGGCGCGTCGACACCGAGGGCGACCCACTCGCGATCATGGGTGATGCCTCCATCACGAAGTTCTACTCGACGGAGGAGGCCTACGCCGTCGCCGATCGCTGCCTGCAGGTCTTCGGGGGCATGGGCCTCATGCGGGAGGGGCCGGTGGAGCGGGTCCTGCGACACCTGCGGATGCTGCGCGTCGTGGAGGGTGCCAGCGAGGTGCAACTCCTCGTGATCGCACGCACCCTGGGCCTCTAGGCACACCTCTCACTCGCGAGTGTGCACTTGCGTGCACGGATTCGACTGATGTGGCACACGCAGGTGCACACTCGGCGGAGGGGTTAGCGCGGGGTGTCGAGGTCCTCGCCCGACGCGACATCGCCCACTTCGATGAGTTGGACCTCGTCGGCGTGAGCGCGGAGGTAGTCACGTGCACCCGCGTCGCCGCGCGCGACATCCGCTACTCCCCCGAAGTGCTCGACACCCAGCATCACCGGGTGGCCCCGCTCTCCGTGATAGGCCGCCGCGGCAATGCGCGCAGGACTCGCGGCGAGACGCGCGACAGCATCGCCGGTGAGACCCGGGAGGTCGACGAGGGTGACGACCACGCGGTCGACATCACCGATCGCCGCGACCGCCTCGAGGCCCACGCGCAACGACGACCCCATGCCCTCGGGCCACTGCGGGTTCGAGACCGCGACCGCGCCGGGAATCTCGCCGACCCAGGCACCCACGACGACGTAGACCGGCGCGCAGCCACCCTCGCGGAGCACGCGCACCGCGCGGTCGACGAGACGCTCGCCATCGACGAGCACGGGCGCCTTGGGGCCGCCGAAACGGCGACCCTCGCCCGCGGCGAGGACCAACCCCGCAACCGTGCTCACGCCCGACCGCTAGCGGGGCGCGCCCGGGTGAATGGGTCCGCTCGTAGCTGCGAGATGGACACCGCTCCCACCCCACCGCTCCTGGATGATCTCGGCCGCGATGGAGATAGCGGTCTCCTCGGGCGTGCGCGCCCCGAGGTCGAGGCCGATGGGCGAGCGCAGGCGCGCGATCTCCTCGTCGGTCATGCCGGCCTCCTTGAGCCGGCGTAGGCGGTCCTCGTGGGTGCGCCGCGAACCCATGGCACCGACGTAGCCCGCCTCGGTGCGCAGGGCGACCTCGAGCGCGGGCACGTCGAACTTCGGGTCGTGCGTCAGCACGCAGATCACCGTGCGCTGGTCCACCGGCTGACTCGCCAGCCAGCGATGCGGCCAGTCGACGACGACCTCGTCCGCGTCGGGGAACCGGCGGGGCGTGGCAAAGATCTCGCGGGCATCGCACACGGTGACGCGAAAGCCGAGGACCTTGCCCACGCGGCACAGCGCTGCCGAGAAGTCGATGGCCCCGAAGATGTACATCCGCGGAGGCGGTGCCATGCTCGCCACGAAGACGTCGAGCCCGTCGCCGAGACGCTCGCCCTCCGGTCCGTAGCGCAGGAAGCCCGTCGTGCCCGAGGCCAGGAGACCGCGCGCGTCTGCGGAGACCGTCTCGTCCAGACGGTCGGTGCCGAGCGAGCCCTCGACCGAGCCGGGACGCACGACCAGGTGCCGCCCGAGGGAGGATGCGTCAGGCGAGGCGACGATGGTCGCGACGGCGACGGGCTCCTCCGCCGCAACGCTGCGCGCTACGCCGGCAAGCTCCGGCCATGTCTCACGGTCCACCCGCTCGACGAAGACATCGAGGATGCCCCCGCATGTCAGTCCCACCGAAAAGGCATCGTCATCGCTCACGCCATACGTCTCGAAACGCGCCACACCATCGGCGAGGACCTCGTGGCCGAGGTCGTAGAGGGCTCCTTCGACACAGCCTCCGCTGACGGACCCGATCGCCTCGCCGCCGGCCGTGACGATCATGGAGGCCCCTGCCGGCCGTGGCGCTGAGCGCCAGGTCCGCACGACCGTCGCCATGGCGCAGGGCTCACCCCGTTCATAGGCACCCAGCAGGTCGCCGAGGATCTCCCTCATGGGACTTCCCTTCCTGGCCCATCCGATGGCGGCAGGGTGCCGCGACCACAATAATGACGGAATGCAGGCCACCAGCCAGTCGGGCACCGTCCGTTGCTCGGCCGTCACCACCGAGGCCATCTCGGCGCACTCTATGGCCGGCCTGATCGAGGACCCCCGTGCCGGCGCGGTCGTGACGTTCTCAGGGGACGTCCGCGACCATGACCACGGGCGATCGGTCCTGCGGTTGGACTACGAGGCGCACCCGACGGCCGGTGACGTGCTCGCGGAGATCGCCGCCGAGATCGCCGAACGCTTCGACGTCATCGCGGTTGCCGTCGCCCACCGCACGGGACCCCTGGCGATCGGTGACTGCGCCCTCGCTGCAGCGGTCAGCTCCGCGCACCGAGGCGAGGCGTTTGCCGCGTGTGCCGCACTGGTGGAGGAGACGAAAGCTCGGATACCCGTGTGGAAGCATCAGTACTTCGCCGATGGCACGGACGAGTGGGTGAACTGCGCATGAGCCACGCCGACGATCGTCACGAGACACGCCTGGTCGACACGTACGGCCGCGGCCACCGTGACATGCGCATCTCCCTCACCGATCGATGCTCGCTGCGCTGCACCTACTGCATGCCCGCTGACTTCGCCGACTGGATTCCCAGTGCCGAGCTCCTCACCACCGACGAGCTCATGTGCGTCCTCGGCATCTCGGTGGATGAGGGCATCGACGAGGTGCGTCTGACC
>VGBQ01000214.1 GCA_016870425.1 Actinomycetota bacterium
GTCGCTGATCGTGACCTCTCCGGCAGCGGCGTACCCGTCGACTTCTTCGGCGAGACCGCGTCCATGCCGGCCGGGCCCGCCATGCTCTCGCTGCTCACGGGGGCTCCGCTCATGCCCGTCGGGCTGTGGCACGTCGAGGGCGGCCTGCAGGGGCGAGTGAGCAGCGCGCTTCCGCACCCCGAGGGTGTCGCGCGCACAGAGCGGACCGCTGCACTCACGCAATCCATGGCCGACGCCTTTGCCGAGAACATCGCGGCCCATCCCGCTGATTGGCACATGATGCAGCGCTTATGGCTCAGCGACGTGCCGCAGCGAGCCGCCGCGTGAGGATCGGCATCGTCTGCCCGTACGCCTGGGACGTCCCCGGGGGAGTCCAGGCGCACATCCGCGACCAGGCAGAGACCCTGATCGACATGGGTCATGCCGTGAGTGTCATCACGCCCGTCGAGGATCCGGCGACTCTGCCTGCCTACGCCGTCGACGGCGGTCGCCCCCGCCCCGTCCCCTATAACGGGTCCGTCGCACGGCTGACCTTCGGCGTGAAGGCGACCGCCCGCGTGCGCCGCTGGATTCGCGAGGGCGACTTCGATGTCTTGCATGTGCATGAACCCCTGGCCCCCTCGCTGGGAGTCCTCGCCTGCTGGGCCGCACGCGGCCCCATCGTCGCGACCGTGCACTCCTCTCAAGAACGCTCCCGGGTGCTCATCACGGGCTACTACCTCGCCCAGACCGCGCTCGAGAAGATCTCGGCGCTCATCGCCGTCAGCGAGCATGCGCGACGCACCATCGTCGATCATCTTGGCGGTGATGCCGTCCTCATCCCCAACGGAGTGCGCGTCGACCACTACCTCGGCGCCGAGCCGCTGCGCACCTGGCCGGGGCCGGCAATCGGCTTCCTCGGACGCATGGACGAGCCGCGCAAAGGACTCGCGATCCTCCTCGCGGCCTTCGCGGGCGTCCGCGCTCGGATGCCAACGGCCACCCTCGTCCTCATCGGACCCGGGGATGCCGACGAGGTGCTCTCGGGTGTCCCGGCCGACGTCCGGGAGGGAATTGTCATCCTGGGCCGGGTCGGCGAGGGGGAGAAGGCCCGGGCACTGGCATCACTCGACGCCTATGTCGCGCCCAACACGGGCGGGGAGTCCTTCGGAATCGTCCTGCTCGAGGCCATGGCGGCAGGTGCGCCCGTCGTGGCCAGCGATCTCGATGCCTTCGCGCGTGTGCTCGACGGCGGCCGCTGCGGGGTGCTCTTCCCCGTCGGGGACTCAGCGGCTCTGGAGAGCACGCTGCTCGCGGTGCTGGACGATCCGGACGCTCGTCGCCGGCTCACCGCCGCGGGGGTCCGCAGGGTGGCGGCCTACGACTGGCGCACTGTCGCCGGAGACCTCATCGACGTCTACGCGAGCGTCACGGCGGGGCAGAGCGGCGTGAGAGAGGATCTCCGCGGCCAAATCGTCGGGCGACTGGCACGCCGGCGAGAGCTCGGCGGGGATGACGCATCATGACGCTCTGGTGGTGGATCCTGGCTGCGGCGCTGCTCCTTGCGGTCCTCGGTCTCTACCTGAGCATGACCGCGGGTCGTCTGGACCGACTGCATCGCAGAATCGACACGTCTCGCCACGCACTGGACTCCCAGCTCCTGGGCCGGTCAGCGCTCGTCCTGGATGTCGCGTCATCGGGGCTCTTCGATCCTGCGACCACGGTCGTGCTCGCAGACTCTGCCCACGCCGCGCGTGCGGCATCCGAGGACGACGTGGTGCCCCGTGGTCTCGCGGAGAGCAATCTGACACGCGTCCTGGTTGAGGCGATCCCTGATGTGTCGGAGGCCGATGCGCTGCGCGAGGTCGCGGCTGACCCGACGATGCTTGACGACTTGCGCGGGACATGTGTGCGCGTGCAACTCTCCCGGCGCTTCCACAACGACGCCGTGCGAGCCTGTCGTCAGGTGCGCAGGCAGCGCCTGGTGCGGTGGCTCAGGCTCGCGGGCCACACGCCCTGGCCTGAGACGGTGGAGATGGACGACACGCCGCCCCCGGGCCTCACCGCTCGCTAGAGGGCTTCGACGTACCGTGGTCGGATGCGCCTGACCATCGCCCTCGTCGCGGGAGCCCTGATCCTCACCGCATGTAGCGGGGGCGAGACCGCCGTGCAGTCCTCGACGCCGGCTCCGGTCTCATCGTCGGCGAGCCCTTCCCCCGCGGCCCCGTCCGGTTTGCCGACGCCGAACGACGGGATCCCTCCGGGGGCGTCTCCCTTCTCGGGCCTGCCCGGGGGTGCTGACAAGCCGGTGCTCGCGATCAAGATCGACAACACGCGCCAGGCACAGCCTCACACCGGTCTCACAGCGGCAGACCTCATCTATGTGACCGAGGTCGAGTGGGATCTGACGCGATTCATCGCGATCTTCAATTCCACGATCCCCGATGTCATCGGCCCCGTCCGCTCAGCTCGCATCAGCGACATGGACATCCTGGCTCCCTTCGGCAAGATCGCCTTCTCCAACTCCGGGGCGCAATCCAAGCTCCTGCGGGTGATCGCCAAGGCCAACCTGTACGACGTGTCCGCGGAGAAGGCCTACTCCGCTTTCACGAATGACCCCGGGCGGCCCTCACCCGTCGACCACATGGCTGACCCGACCCTGCTCCTCGCGGCAGCGCCCAACGCTGAGACCGCCCGTGATATCGGCTTCGTCTTTGCCGCCGAGCCCCCTCCCGGCGGCACGCCCGTCTCGTCGGTGACGGCCACGTGGCCCTCGTCCGAGGTCTCCTTCACCTGGGATGAGCAGGCAGGGGACTTCATAGTCGGACTCAACGGTGAAGAGTCACGCTCGACCGAGGGCGGACCCCAGCGCGCCGCGACGGTCGTCTTCCAGTCGGTGGAGCAGTCCGACTCCGGATACGGCGATCGGTATGGCGGCCGGACCCCCTTCATTCAGACTGTGGGCAAGGGGGCCGCGATCGTCTTGCGCGACGGCCGGATGTGGTCGGTCACCTGGGAGCGGCCCACGCTCGGCGAGGGCACGAGATTCTTGCTGCCCGATGGGTCGGCGATGCCCTTCGCCATCGGCCAGGAGTGGATCGTGCTCCTCGACAAGACGATGAAGCCCAAGATCACCTGACGCGCCCCCGTCTTGCCCTGGCGCCCACTCGCCCTGGCGCCGCCGGAGGACCCGACTACCATGGGTCCAGGCCGCGGGCGTCGCGGCGTCAGTCGTGAGAGGTCATCGTGTCCGATTCCCCCAGCCACGTCACCGGCACCACTCGCGTAAAGCGGGGCATGGCGGAGATGCTCAAGGGCGGCGTGATCATGGACGTCGTCACGCCGGACCAGGCCAAGATCGCCGAGGATGCCGGCGCCGTGGCGGTCATGGCGCTGGAGCGCGTGCCCGCTGACATCCGCGCTCAGGGTGGCGTGGCACGCATGTCCGACCCCGACATGATCCAGGGCATCATCGAGGCCGTCACCATCCCCGTGATGGCCAAGGCGCGCATCGGGCACTTCGCCGAGGCCCAGGTCATCCAGTCCCTCGGCGTCGATTACATCGACGAGTCCGAGGTCCTCACCCCGGCGGACTACTCCAACCACATCGACAAGTGGCAGTTCACTGTCCCCTTCGTCTGCGGCGCCACCAACCTTGGCGAGGCACTGCGTCGGATCACCGAGGGTGCGGCCATGATTCGCTCCAAGGGCGAGGCCGGCACCGGTGATGTCTCCAACGCCGTCACGCACATGCGTCGCATCCTGGGCGAGATCCGTGCGCTCGCCGCACGATCCGAGGACGAGCTCTATGTCGCTGCCAAGGAGCTGCAGGCCCCCTACGACCTCGTCGTCGAGGTGGCCCGAGCCGGTCGGCTGCC
>VGBQ01000215.1 GCA_016870425.1 Actinomycetota bacterium
CCCGAGGCGGGCTTCTTCGGCGTGGCACCGGGCACCGGCATGCACACCAACGCCAACGCCGTGAAGTCGCTCTATGCCAACTGCATCTTCACCAATGTCGCGCTCACCGACGACGGTGATGTGTGGTGGGAGGGCCTCACCGAGGAGTCACCGGCCCACCTCATCGATTGGAAGGGCAACGACTGGACCCCGGCGTCGGGTGAGCCCTCGTCGCACCCCAATGCCCGCTTCACCGCACCCGCCGGGCAGTGCCCCTCGATCGCGCCCAACTGGGAGGACCCGCAGGGTGTGCCGATCGACGCGATCCTCTTTGGTGGCCGCCGCGCGACCAACGTGCCGCTCGTCACCGAGTCGTTCGACTGGGAGCACGGCGTCTTCATGGGATCGACCGTCTCTTCAGAGCAGACCGCCGCTGCTGAGGGCAGCGTGGGAGAACTGCGCCGCGATCCCTTCGCGATGCTCCCCTTCTGCGGCTACAACATGGCCGACTACTGGGCGCATTGGCTGAAGATCGGCCAGTTCACCGCGCCCGAGAAGCTTCCGAAGATTTACCAGGTGAACTGGTTCCGCAAGGACCGCAATGGCTCCTACATCTGGCCGGGCTTCGGTGACAACTCGCGCGTGCTCGAGTGGATCGTGCGCCGCGTGGAGGGCGAGGCGGAGGCCGTCGACACCCCTGTGGGACGCATCCCCGCCAAGGGTGAACTTGACCTGCACGGCCTCGAGATCTCTGACGAGCAGATGGCTGAGTGGTTTGCGGTGAACCCGCAGTCGTGGCTCGCCGAGGCTGACCTGACCGAGGAGTACTTCGAGCAGTTCGGCGATCGCGTGCCCGCCGAGCTGCGGGTGCAACTCGACGCCCTGCGCACTCGCCTCCAGCAGGCCTAATCCATCCCGGCGCCGAGTGGTCAGTTGTCGGGTGGGTCCACGAGGAGAACCCACCCGACAACTGACCAGTCGGCGCGACGAGTGAGGAGCCGTCAGGCCAGGGTGGCGACGAGCAGTGCCTTGATGGTGTGCATGCGGTTCTCCGCCTGGTCGAAGACGATGCTGGCGGCTGACTCGAAGACCTCATCGGTCACCTCGACGCCGCCGCGCAGCCCGAACTCCTCGGCCACGGTCCGCCCCACTGCCGTCTCCTCGTCGTGGAACGCCGGCAGGCAGTGCATGAACCGCGCGTCGGAGCGACCGGTCATCTCCATAACGGCCGCATCCACGCGGTAGGGCTGAAGCAGCGCCACGCGCTCGGCCCACACCTCGGCGGGCTCGCCCATGGATACCCAGACGTCGGTGTGCACGAACTGCGCGCCCGGCACTCCTTCAGCGGGGTCCTCGGTGAGCAGTAGGCGCGCGCCGGTGCTCTCCGCACGCTCCTCGGCGGCGCGACGTACCTCGCGTGAAGGCCACAGGGCCTCGGGCGCGACGATGCGCACATCAGCACCCATCATGGCGCCACTCACGAGCAGGGAATTGCCCATGTTGTAGCGAGCATCCCCGAGGTAGGCGTAGCTGATCGACCCATCAGAGGAGTGCTCGCGCATGGTGAGCATGTCGGCGAGCATCTGCGTGGGATGCCACTCGTCGGTAAGGCCGTTGTAGACGGGGACGTCGGCATGTCGGGCGAGCTCCTCGACAGTCGACTGCTCATCGCCGCGGTATTCAATGGCGTCGAACATCCGCGACAGCACGCGCGCAGTGTCGGCCATGGACTCCTTGTGGCCGATCTGCGAGGTGTGCGCGTCCAGGACTGTCACCTGGGCGCCCTGCTGGTACGCCGCCACTTCGAAGGCCACGCGCGTGCGCGTCGAGGTCTTGCCGAAGATCAGCGCGATGACCTTGTCGTCGAGCCGGCGCGTCTCGTGGCCGGCGCGTCGCTCCGCCTTGAGTGCCGCAGCGAGGTCGATGAGCTCGCCAAACTCCTCGTTGGAGAGGTCGAGCTCCCTGAGCAGGTCGCGTCCGGTGAGGTTCACCGGAAGAGGCTAGCGGGGCCGGCGAAGAGGCTTGTCGTCCCGGCCGTCGCGGCGGGGATCAAGCGGACACGGAGGCGAGTGGGCGGATCGCGGCGTCGATCTCGGGCGCGGCCATACGTGCGCCCTCGCCGCGGCGGCGGGGGTATTCGGCGAGGTCGATGCGGGCGTAGATGGCCTCGCGCTCTTCCTCGGTCAGGCCACCCCACACGCCGTAGGGCTCGCGCGCCCGCACCGCGTAGTCGGCGCACTCGATGCGCACCGGGCAACTGGCGCAGACGGCCTTGGCGGCGAGGTCGCGGGAGCGCCGGGCAGAGCCGCGCTCGTTTTGCGGATGGAAGAATAGTGTCGGGTCGGCGGAGCGGCATGCGCCTTTCTCCTGCCAATCCCACTGGGCGTCGACGGGGACCTGGGCGAGTGGCTGCTGAGGCATATCTCCACGGTAGAAGCGATGCACGCCAGGACCCCTCGGTCAAGTCGACGGACTTGAATCAGCCGTTCGGATGATGCCGGGGGTTCATGATGCGCGGCGGACTTCGCGGATTGCCCCGAACTTTGGGCGGATACGGCCGTCTATGGGCACTATCCGCCCAAAGTTCGCGCCGTGCGCGGGATGGCGCAAAGTTCGCGCCGTGCGCGGGATGGCCCAAAGTTCGCGCCGTGCGCGGGATGGCGCAGAGTTCGCGCCGTGCGCGGGATCCGCCCCTACTCGCCGGCCGCGGCCCTATCACTGGTGATCGAGGACTTGACCTCATCCATGTCGACGTCGCGCACAGCCTGGATGAGTTGTTCGAGGCCCTGCTCCGGCAGTGCCCCCGCCTGGGAGTAGAGGACGACGCCGTCGCGGATGGCCATGAGGGTCGGGATCGACGAGATCTGGAAGGCCTGGGCGAGTCCTGGCTCTGCCTCCGTGTCGACCTTCGCGAAGACGATGTCGGCATGAGTGTCGCTGGCCTTCTCGAAGACGGGGGCGAACTGCCGGCACGGGCCACACCAGGAGGCCCAGAAGTCGATGAGCACGATGGGGCTGTCCTGCACGGTCGGGGCGAAGGTGGTCTCGGTCAATGCAATGGTCGACATACCCCCTAGGGTATCACGCAGGTCTGTGCCGCGGGACGATGACCTGGTGCTGGACGCGCCCACGATCGGCCGCCCCGCCGCTGCGCCCGAAGCTGGGCTGCTGCTGGTGGCGGCTCCCGGCCTGGAGGAGCCTTTCCACCGCTCCGTCATCCTGCTGCTGGAGCACGATGAGTCCGGCACGCTCGGTGTCGTCCTCAACCAGCCCACCACCTTGGATGTCGGATCGGTGCTGCCCGCGTGGCGTGATCACCTGACGGGTACGCCGCACCTCTTCCAGGGGGGTCCGGTCGCCCTGGACAGCGCCCTCGGCTTGGCCGCCCTCGGGACCGCGGCGGTGCGCGAGCCCGAGGAGCCCGCTGGCTTCCGACGTGTCGTCGGGCCGCTCGGCATCATCGACCTCGACACTCCCGCGGACGACCTCGTGCCGCACCTGCAGGCGCTGCGGATCTACGCCGGCTACGCGGGCTGGGCGCCGGGCCAGCTGGACGACGAGCTCGAGCGCGGGTCCTGGGCTGTCATCTCACCCGCCGACGTCGTCGTCGACACCTTCCACGCTGATCCGGAGCACATGTGGTCACTTGTGCTCACGCGGGCGGGCGGCACCCTGGCCTGGTGGCCCCGCTGCCCGAACGACCCGCAGGTCAACTGAGGCCCCCTAGACTCGCCCCATGAGCACTCCGCTGGACTCGCCCTCGCTCGAGGGCACGACCCTCACCGAGGAACGCCTCGCCTCGACCGACGACGGCGATCACGAGCGATTCGCGCACTACGTGCAGAAGGACAAGATCGTCGAGAGCGCCGTC
>VGBQ01000216.1 GCA_016870425.1 Actinomycetota bacterium
CGCGTATCTGATGTTCGGACATGTACGCACCCGCGTGCAGATCTGGCTCGATCCCTTTGCCTACTCCGACACCGGCGGCTACCAGATCGTGCAGTCGCTCTATGGCTTCGCCAACGGCGGGCTCTTTGGCACCGGCCTCGGTCGCGGTTATCCCGAGCTCGTGCCCTTCGCCAACACCGACTTCATCCTCGCCGGGCTCGGCGAGGAGCTCGGGCTGACCGGCGCGATCGGGATCCTGCTCCTCTACGCCGTCCTCATCGAGCGCGGGCTGCGCACGGCCGTGTCGGTGCGCGATCCCTTCGGCCAGCTGCTCGCCGCCGGCCTGTCCATCACCCTCGCGCTGCAGGTCTTCGTCATCGTCGGCGGCGTGACCCGGCTCATCCCGCTCACGGGCCTGACGACACCCTTCCTCTCCTACGGCGGATCGTCGCTGGTGGCCAACTGGGTGATCATCGCGATCCTGCTCGTCATCTCCAACCGTGCGCGCCGCCCCGCGCCGGCGCCGCCCGCACCTGAGACGGTGGCGACCCAGGTGGTGCGTCGATGACCCGCGCGATCCGCCGCATCAGCCTCGTCCTGGCGATCCTGCTCGTCGCACTCATGGCCAATGTCACGCTCATCCAGGTCTTCCGCAGCGACGACTATCGCGCGCGAGCCGACAACCAGCGGGTCATCCTCGACGAGTACGGCCGACAGCGCGGACCGATCCTCACCGGCCCCGACGCGGTCGCTCTCTCGGAGGCCACCCGGGGTGCGCTGAAGTGGCTGCGCGTCTATCCCGAGGGCGAGCAGAACGCCTCCGTCACCGGCTTCTACTCGATCGTCTACGGCGCGACCGGCCTGGAGCGCACGGAGAACGGCGTCCTCTCCGGCTCCTCCGACCTCTTCTTCGTCGACCGGCTGCAGCAGCTCATCGCGGGCGCTCAACCGCGCGGTGGCGCCGTGACCACGACGATCGACCCGGCGGCGCAGGCCGCAGCGTGGGCGGGCATCGCCGGCACGCGCGGCGCGGTCTTCGCGATCGAGCCGTCCACCGGCCGCATCCTCGCCCAGGTGCAGTCACCGTCCTTCGACCCCAACCTCCTGTCCTCCCACGATCCGGCGTCGATCCGCGACTATTACGAGGAGCTGCTCGATGACCCTGACCAGCCGCTCATCAACCGACCGATCGTCGCGCTGAATCCCCCCGGGTCGACGTTCAAGCTCGTCACGGCAGCGGCCGCCCTCGCCTCCGGCCGCTTCACGATGGACTCGGTGCTGCCCGGCCCCGCGGAATACGACCTGCCGCTGTCGGAGCGCACCCTGCGCAACTGGACCGGCGAGGAGTGCGCACCGGGTGGCGAGATCACCCTCGAGCAGGCCCTGGCGGTGTCGTGCAACACCGCCTTCGCGTGGCTGGGCAACGAGCTCGGCGCCGATGCCCTGCGCGAGCAGGCCGAGCTCTTCGGCTTCGACTACAAGTTCGAGACACCGCTGCGCGCCGCCACATCGCGCTTCCCCCAGAGCCCCGATGAGCCGCAGACGGCCATCAGCGCGATCGGCCAGTTCGACGTCCGCGCGACGGCCATGCAGATGGCGATGGTCGCCGCCGGCATCGGCAACGGCGGGATCGTCATGGAGCCCTATCTGGTGCAGGAGATCCGCGCTCCCGACCTCACCATCCTGCGTACGTCGGACCCGCGCATCTTCCGCACCGCGCTCACACCGGAGCAGGCAGCGCAGATGCAGCAGATGATGGTCGCGGTCGTCGAGGGGGGCACCGCCGGCATCCTCCAGGGGATCGTCGACGGCGACGGTGAGGCGGTGAGCGTCGGCGCGAAGACGGGCACCGCGCAGACCGGGCGCGACGGCGACCAGCCCATCTCCTGGATGGTGGCCATGGCCCCCGCCACCAACCCGAGCATCGCCGTGGCGGTCGTCGTCGAGGACGGCGGCCAGACCGAACTCAGCGGGGGAGCGCTCGCCGGGCCCATCGCTCGAGCGGTCATCGAGGCGGCGCTGCAGTGAGGCATGTCACCGCACGCGGGCCGGTCGTCCGCGCCTCGGGGGGAACTCACTGCGACACTGGAGCGTCTAGACAAAGGCAGTTCAGGAGGCAGGCGTGACGCAGGACCCCGGCGTGGGCCGCACCCTCGGCGACCGCTATGAGCTGGTGGCGGTCATCGGCCGAGGCGGCATGGCCGAGGTGTGGGAGGCCCGCGACACCCGGCTCGGACGCCGCGTCGCCATCAAGATCCTGCGCCCCGACCTCGCGCGCGACCCGGCCTTCCAGGCCCGCTTCCGGCGCGAGGCGCAGTCGGCTGCCGCCCTCAACCACCCCAACATCGTCGCCGTCTACGACACCGGCGAGGACATCCTCATCGAGGGCACCGAGTCGACCGTCGTGCCCTACATCGTCATGGAGTACGTCGATGGGATGACCCTGCGCCAGATCCTCACGAGCGGTCGCCGGCTCCTGCCGGAGCGCTCGCTGGAGATCACCGCCGGCACCCTCAGCGCATTGGACTACGCGCATCGCCACGGCATCATCCACCGCGACATCAAGCCCGCCAACGTCATGCTCACCCGCACCGGTGACGTCAAGGTCATGGACTTCGGCATTGCGCGCGCGGTCAATGACTCCGGCCACACGATGACCTCCGCCCAGACGGTCATGGGCACCGCGCAGTATCTGTCGCCCGAGCAGGCACGGGGCGAGATCGTCGACGCGCGCAGCGATATCTACTCCACCGGCGTACTCCTCTATGAGCTCCTCACCGGCAAGCCGCCCTTCACCGGCGACTCCCCGGTCTCGATCGCCTATCAGCACGTGAGCGAGCAGGCGGTGCCGCCGTCGCAGGTGGATCCCGAGGTCGCGCGCGATGTCGACGCGGTCGTCATGCGCTCGCTGTCCAAGAGCCCCGATGAGCGCTACCAGACCGCGGCGGACTTCCGCGCCGATGTCGAGCGCGCGGCGATCGGCGCGCCCGTCTCGACGCAGATGACCGCGGCCGTCCCCATGGTGGTGGCGGATGCGACCCAGCGCCTGGACGCCGTGCAGCCCACCGAGGTGTATGCCATCGACACGGAGCCGCCCCGCGGTCGACGCGCGCAGAGAGGCGCGGGCTTCGTGGCCGCGATGACCATCGGGGTGCTCGCGCTGATCGGCATCGGCATCCTCGGTGCGACGCTCGTGCTTAACCGATCGTCCGCCAACACTGTCGCCGTGCCCGACCTGGGCGGCCTGACCATCAAGCAGGCGCAGTCGGTGCTCGAGCGTCAGGGCCTGGTGCTCGGCTCGCAGACACCGGAGGTCTCCGAGAAGCCGGTTGACACGATCATCGGCCAACAGCCGACCCCGGGGGAGCAACTCGAAGAGGGTCAGGCGGTCAACGTCACGATCAGCGCTGGCAAGGAGAAGACGACGGTGCCACCGCTCGTCGGCCTGACGTCGGTCGAGGACGCCGAGACCGCACTCGCCGACGCCAAGCTCCAGATCGGCAAGGTGACCGAGCAGGATGCCGCGCAGCCGGCGGGCTACGTCCTGTCCTCCAGCCCTCTCGAGGGATCATCCGTCGACGTCGGGAGCAAGGTCGACATCGTCGTGTCCACGGGCCGCCAGGGCGTGCCCTCGGTGGTGGGCCAGACCGAGGAGGTCGCGCGAGGTGCACTCTCGGCCGCCGGCTTTGAGGCCAATGTCGTCTACGAGGAGTCCGCGACCGTGCCGCAAGGTGTCGTCCTGACCCAGGATCCGCCCGCGGGCACACCCGCCGACAAGGGTGCGGTCATCACTCTCGTCGTGGCCATATCGCCG
>VGBQ01000217.1 GCA_016870425.1 Actinomycetota bacterium
GAGAAGCCCGTGGAGATCCTGGCCAATAACGCCGGGTTCGGCGTACAGCAGCGCTTCGTCGGTGGTGACCTCGACGCCGAGCAGCAGATGCTCGACGTCCTCGTCACCGCTGTCATGCGGCTGACTCACGCCGCGCTCCCGGGCATGATCGCTCGCGGCAGTGGCGCCGTGCTCAATGTCAGCAGCGTCGCGGGGTGGATCACCGGTGGCACGTACTCAGCGGCCAAGGCCTGGGTGACCGTCTTCAGCGAGAGCCTGTCGCAAGAGCTCGCGGGCACGGGGGTGCACGTCACCGCCGTCTGCCCCGGTTTCACGCACACCGAGTTCCACCAGCGGGCCAGCATGGAGATCGACGGCGTACCCGAGTGGATGTGGCTGGATGCCCAGGATGTCGTGGACCGCGCACTCGCCGATGTGCGCAAGGGTCGCCCGGTGAGCGTCGCCGGCCGACAGTACAAGGCACTCTCGCTCGCGGCGCAGTATCTCCCGCGGCCGCTCGTGCGCTCGATCGGATCGCGCCGGCCGGGTGGTCAGGCCCGCGCCGGTCGCTGACGCTAGGGACGACCCGCGATCTCGGAGATGAGTGCGCTCGCATCGCCTTCGAGGATCTCCCAGCCGCGCAGGCGCGCACCGAGCGCCGCTGAGCGCGTGTCCTCGTCGGCTGCCGCGGTGATGATGACGGTGACGGGTGCGTCGGGCCAGTCGCTGACGGCACCCGGCCGCGGCAGCACCGGATCGACGAGGACGTAGCCGCCGACCGCGCGCCGCGCGGATCGCTGGGCGAAGCCGAGGAAGGGAGCCTGTGCGGCCGCGGTGCCGGTGAAGACCAGGAGCAGGGGAGCCGCGGGCGAGGCGGCGGCGATGGCCAGGGCCGTGCGCGCTGTCCACTCCGCCTCGGGTGGCTCATCGGCCGCGAGGTCGAGGGCACCCGCGACGGCGTACGCCGATCCGGGGGTGAGCACCACGCTGCCGATGGCCATATCGGCACCCTAGGGCCCGGCCCATAAGGTGCGCCCATGAGCGACCGCGAAGCACTCCGCCAGCAGATCGTCGACAAGGCCGTCGTCCACGGCAAGGTCATCCTCTCGAGCGGACGCGAGGCCGACTACTACGTCGACCTGCGCCGCGTGACCCTCGATGCCGAAGCGGCCCCGCTCATCGGCCGCGTGATGCGCGAACTCACCGCCGATTGGGACTACGCCGCGGTCGGCGGACTCACGCTCGGTGCCGATCCGGTCGCCACCGCGATGCTGCACGCGGGCGCCGCGCGCGGCGAGCAGATCGACGCCTTCGTCGTGCGCAAGGAGGGCAAGGCGCACGGCTTGCAGCGTCGTATCGAGGGCCCTGACGTCACCGGTCGCCGCGTGCTCGCCGTGGAGGACACCTCCACGACCGGCTCGAGCGTGATGGCCGCGGTCGATGCGCTGCGCGAGGCGGGTGCCGAGGTCGTCGGAGTCGCCGTCATCGTCGATCGCGGCGCGGGCGATGCGGTCCGCGAGGCGGGCCTGGACTACCGGGCGGCGTATTCGCTGGAGGACCTCGGACTTGCCTAGGCCCCGAGTTCGGCCTCGGCCTCGGTGAGGTGCAGGCGACGCTCCACCCACAGCAGCACCGCGACGATCACTGCGCCTGCGAGCGCCAGCACGATCACGCTGAGCACGTCCGACGACGGGGCCAGGAGCCCGCGATCCTCGTCCTGCCACGGCCAGAGCGCGCGCAGCGACCCGAGCATGAGGCCGACGATGATTGCCATCGTGATGCGAGTGTGATGGTCGAGGAGCCAGCGCAGGAACGATACGAACGCCGCCAGGCCGAAGATCGCACCGAGTGCGAAGACGGCGAGGTAGGCGAAGTTGCGCTCGTTGACCGCCGCAATGGTCGTTGCGTAGAGGCCGACTGAGAGCAGGAAGAACGACCCTGAGACGCCGGGCAGCACGAGCGCGCAGATGGCCACTGCCGCGGCGAGGAAGACCACGACGAGCGGTGGGTCGGTGACATTTCCCGGGGGCAGTCCGGTGAGCAGGGCGGCCGCGGCCGCAGCAACGACGACGAGGACCGCGTCGCGCCAGCTGAATCCCCCCGGCGGTGTGCGCAGCAGGATCCCCAGGGGTACGACGATCCCGGCCGCGACGAGACCGAAGAAGAGCGCACGCATCTGCTCGGGATGCGTCTCGAGCAGCGGCTCGATGATCCGGGCGCCCAGGATCACGGCGGCCACCATGCCGATGGCCACCGGGAGAAGCATCGCCCAGGGGAGCCCGCGGATGAGCGGGCCAACCTCGCTGCGTGGACCCGTGATGAGTCGGCGGCCGGCGAGCACGACGTCGGCGATGGCGTCGATGAGTTTGCGGTAGAGGCCCACGATGAGAGCCACGGTGCCGCCGCTGACCCCGGGGATGACCTCGGCGACCCCGATGAGCACACCGCGGATGAGGTTGACGATCACGAGCACGCGGTGAGCCTACGCTTCACCATGTGAGCGACGAGGGCGACGCGCGACATCTCGACCCACAACTCCTTGCCGAGGGTGACACCCGCAATGTCGTCGATCGCTACCGCAACTGGACCGTCGAGGCGATCGTCGCCGACCTCGACGCGCGGCGGCATCCCTTCCATGTCGCGATCGAGAACTTCGAGCACGACATGAATATCGGCTCGGTCGTGCGCTCGGCCAATGCGTTCCTGGCCGCCGAGGTGCACATCGTGGGCAATCGCCGGTGGAATCGTCGCGGTGCGATGGTGACCGAGCGCTACCAGCACGTGCGCCACCACGACTCCATCGAGGCACTCGTCGCGTGGGCGGGGGAGGCGGGCATCCCCCTCATCGGGATCGACAACGTCGAGGGCTCCGTGCCCATCGAGACATACGGCATCCCGCGAGAGTGCGTGCTCGTCTTCGGCCAGGAGGGACCGGGCCTGTCACCGCAGGCGCAGGAGGCCTGCGTCGACCTGCTCGCGATCACTCAGTTTGGCTCGACGCGCAGCATCAATGCCGGTGCCGCAGCGGCGGTTGCGATGCACGCCTGGGTGCGCCAGCACGTCTTCGAGCAGATGCCCTAGCGCGCGAGTTCCGCGATGGCGACGATCGCGCTGTCGATCTCGTCCTCGGTGTTGTAGGCATGCGGGCTGATGCGGACCAGTCCGGTGGCCTGGTCGCGGCCGAAGTCGATGCGGGAGTAGTCCGGTGTCGACAGGCTCGTGTTGATTCCCCGCGCGCGCAGGGCGGCGACCACTCCCGCGGCGTCGTCGACGCGGATCGTGACAATCCCTGACTGGACGCTCCCGCGATCGCGCACGATCACGCCCGGCACCTCCGCGAGGCCCGCGCGCAGGCGTGACGCGAGCGCGCCGATGCGATCGGCGATGGTGTCGATCCCGCACGCGAGCGCGTAGTCGATGGCCGCGCCCATGCCGAGGAGGGCGGCGTACGCCTTCTCCCACGACTCGAAGCGCGCGGCCCCCTCGGCGACCTCGTAGGAGTCGAGGGATGTCCACTCCGCCGCGTGGAGGTCCAGAGGGAATGGCTCGAGATCGTCGAGCATGCGCTGCGAGACGACGAGGAATCCGGTCGCGCGCGGTCCTCGGAGGAACTTCCGGCCCGTGGCCGACAGCACGTCGCAGCCGATGCGACCCATGTCGACGGGCAACTGCCCGACCGACTGGCACGCGTCGACGAGGTACCACGCGGGCGATCCATGCATGCGCAGCATGTCACCGATGGCGACGACATCGTTGACGAGCCCGTTCTGGCTAGGGGCGTGGTTGACCGAGACGATGCGCACGCGCTCGTCA
>VGBQ01000218.1 GCA_016870425.1 Actinomycetota bacterium
AGTATCGCAAGTACGTCGAGAAGGATGCTGCGCTTGAGCGCCGCTTCGCGCCCGTGCAGGTCAACGCCCCCGACGTGAGCGACACGGTGGAGATCCTCAAGGGACTGCGCGACCGCTACGAGTCGCACCACCGCGTGTCGATCACCGACAGTGCGCTCGCCGCAGCGGCTCGCCTGTCCGATCGCTACATCTCCGACCGCCAGCTCCCGGACAAGGCCATCGACCTCATCGACGAGGCCGGCTCCCGCCTGCGCATCCGCCGCATGACCGCACCCTCGGACCTGCGCGAGTTCGACGAGCGCATCGCCAACGTGCGCCGCGAGAAGGAGTCCGCGATTGACGCGCAGGACTTCGAGCTCGCCGCTCGCCTGCGCGACGACGAGAAAAACCTCCTCGCCGAGAAGGCCCAGCGCGAGCGCGAGTGGAAGGCCGGCGACATGGACGTTGTCGCCGAGGTGGACGAGCGCCTCATCGCCGAGGTCCTCGCCCTCATGACCGGCATCCCCGTCACGGACCTGTCCGAGGACGACGCCCAGCGCCTCATCCGCATGGAGGAGGAGCTGCACCGCCGCGTCATCGGCCAGGAGCAGGCCATCAAGGCGCTGTCCAAGTCGATCCGCCGCACCCGCGCGGGCCTGAAGGACCCCAAGCGCCCCTCGGGTTCCTTCATCTTCGCCGGCCCCTCGGGCGTGGGCAAGACCGAGCTCTCCAAGACCCTCGCCGAGTTCCTCTTCGGCGACGAGAACGCGCTCATCTCCCTGGACATGAGCGAGTACTCCGAGAAGCACACCGCGTCACGCCTCTTCGGCTCGCCTCCCGGATACGTCGGCTACGAAGAGGGCGGCCAGCTCACCGAGAAGGTCCGCCGCAAGCCCTTCTCCGTCGTGCTCTTCGACGAGGTCGAGAAGGCCCACCCGGACATCTTCAACTCGCTGCTCCAGGTGCTCGAGGAGGGTCGTCTCACCGACGCCCAGGGCCGGGTCGTGGACTTCAAGAACACCGTCATCATCATGACGACCAATCTCGGCAGCCGCGATGTCTCGAAGGGCGTCATGCTCGGCTTCGCGCCGGAGAACGACGACCTGTCGGCGTACGAGCGGATGAAGACCAAGGTGCAGCAGGAGCTCAAGCAGCACTTCCGGCCGGAGTTCCTCAACCGCATCGACGACACGATCGTCTTCCATCAGCTCAGCAAGGCGGAGATCGTCCAGATCGTCGACCTCATGATCAACCTGCTCGACGAACGCCTGAAGGACCGTGACATCTCGCTGGATCTCACCCAGTCCGCTCGCGAGCTCCTCGCCGAGCGCGGCTACGACTCGTCGATGGGCGCGCGACCCCTGCGCCGGACCATCCAGCGCGAGATCGAGGATCCGCTGAGCGAGAAGATGCTCTTCGGGGAGATCGTGCCGGGGTCCATCGTGCTCGTCGACGTGATCGACGGGGAGGACGGCAAGGACCTCACGTTCGTCTCCACCCCCAAGGCCGACGTACCCGACATGCCGCCGATCGAGACCGCCGGCACCGACTGATGCGCAAGGACGGATGAGAAGTGGCACGCGGCCCGCTCATCCCCGGCCTGCGCGAGTACGACGCTCCGAGGCGTCGGCGTTCGCCCGTCTTTTGGATGTGGACGATCGGTGCGGTCGTCTCGGTAGCTGCGCTCGTCGTGCTCGGCGGGCTTGTCGCGGGCATCGGCCCGCTCCGGGCCCTGGGCACTGACGAGGCGCCGCTGACGCCGGTGGCCTGGCGGCCAACCGTGGATGCCCAGGTGATCCAGGTTGCCGTGGCCCTGCCCGAGTCGGGCCTGTGCACCGGCGATGAGGTGGTGGTCCGGGCCATCGAGCGGCCCACGCTGATCGAGGTCTCCGCCGTGCGGGCCACGGCCCGCGGCTCCGGTGCCTGCGCCGGCATCGGCATCGCGGGTGATCGCACATGGGTGGACCTGACGCTCGACCTGCCGATGGGCACCCGCATGGCCGTGCGCCAGGCCGATCGCGTCCCCCTCGAGGCCGAGTCCGCTCTCCCGTAGCCCCACCGATCCACCGATCCACGGCGAGTGGACAGTTGTCGGGTCTGCCACCCGGCGTGTCGCCCCGACAACTGTCCACTCGCGGTGGTGGTGGGGGGCGGAGCGATGCCTAGCCAGGCAGCTGCCACCGGCCACGGGCTGCGGGCGCCACGAGGCCGTCGGCCACCAGCCCATCGAGTGCGCGGGCCCGCTGGGGGGCATCGGGCCACGCCTGGTCCAGGTCGGCCTGCGTCACGGGCCCATCGGCGCCGCGCAGCACCGACATGAGTGCACCGCGGGCCTGGCGATCGGACCCGGTGTACGCCGCCTGGCGCCGAGGAGGCGGCCCCTCGGGGCGACCCAGTGCCAGCCACCGGCAACTGCCCGAGATCGGGCAGCGATCGCAGGCGGGCTTGCGCGCCGTGCAGACCAGGGCACCCAGCTCCATGATGGCGGCCATCCACCCCGCACCGCCGCGCCGCGGCTGGATGCTGTCGGCGTAGTCCATCTCGGCACGTGTGGGCGATCCATCAGGCATCGCTCGGCCGTGATCGTGGCGGGCGATCACGCGGCGCACGTTGGTGTCGAGGGCGATGGCGCGCTGCCCGTAGGCGAACGCGCGGACCGCACCGGCGGTGTAGGTGCCGACTCCGGGGAGGGCCAGGAGGTCCGCCTCCCCGACCGGCACGAGGTTGTCGTGGCGATCAGCGATGGCGCCCGCTGCCGAGTGCAGGCGTAGCGCACGTCGGGGGTAGCCCAGGCGGCCCCAGGCGCGGATCGCCTCCGCGGGGGCCTGGCTGGCCAACGCCGCGGGGGTCGGCCAGCGCTCGAGCCATGCCGTCCACTCCGGGATCACCCGGTCCACCGGCGTCTGCTGGAGCATGAATTCGGACACGAGCACCCCCCAGCCACCCGCGTGGGGGCCGGGCGCGGGCGGCTGACGCCATGGCAGCTCACGGCCGAAGTGGGTGAACCAGCGCTGAATGCGACGGTTCTGGGAGCTCAGGTGGGGGGTGACGGGGCCTTCGAGCCTGGATTTGCAGGTCCTGGGGGGAGTTGGGCTCACGCGCGGGGCGGCGGCCGGCCGGGGCATGGGTCGATGCTGCCATGCCCCGGCCGGAGAGGGAGTACGGTGCTGACCCGTGAGCGGGCTCCTGTCGCCGATCGGCCCTGAGCCGCCGGGCGTCTACTGGCGGCGGCGGATCGTCGCCATCGTCGTCCTTCTCGCGATCTTCGTCCTCCTCTGGTGGCTCATCTGGGGCCGTGGAGGCGGCGGTGACGTCACACCCGCACCTTCGCCGACGACGAGCCCATCGGCCTCGCCGTCACCTGAGCCAGGTCCTACGTCGGCCAGCCCATCGCCGGAGCCTGAGCCCACGGAGATCACCGACTGCACCGAGGCCGATGTGCTCGTGGAGGCCCGGGCGGAGGAGGCCATCTACCCGGTCGGATCCACTCCGACCCTCACCCTGTCGGTCACCAACATCGGGATGCGCCCATGCAACCGCGACGTGGGTCCTGGTGCCAATGAATTGCGCATCACCCAGGGTGAGGTCACGATCTGGTCCAGTGACGACTGCAACCCCAACGAGGACAAGGACGTCATCACCCTTGATCGGGGGGATGCCTTCGAGACCCAGCTCGTCTGGGACGGCTACCTCAGCGAGGCTGGGTGCCCTCCCGACCAGCCCATGGCACAGGCTGGGGAGTACACCGTGGTGGGCCGCAATGGGGCCCTGGAGAGTGCCCCCACCG
>VGBQ01000219.1 GCA_016870425.1 Actinomycetota bacterium
GCGCCCCCCCAGGTCCAGTCCCGCCGCGGGCTCGTCGAGCAAGAGCACCTCCGGGTCCGTCATGAGGGCGCGGGCAATCAGCGCCCGCTTGCGCTCCCCGTCCGACAGGGTACCGAATCTTCGATCCGCCAGATCGCTGACGCCCATGAGCCTGAGCAGGCGATCCGCGCGCCGCACATCGGCGGCGTCGTACTCCTCGCGCCACCGGCCCGTGATGCCCCACGCAGCCGTGACGACGACGTCACGCACCAGTTCGCGGGCCGGAATCGACTCCACGACGCTGGCGCCCACCAGCCCGATCTGCGGACGCAACCCGAAGACGTCGGTCATCCCGAGGCGCTCGCCGAGGATCTCGACGGTCCCCGCGGTGGGATGCAGGCGGGTGGAGGCAATCGCCAGAAGAGTGGACTTGCCGGCACCGTTGGGCCCGAGGAGGACCCATCGCTCATCGGACCGCACTGTCCACGTGATGTCGGAGAGGATCCAGGCCGTGCCTCTCCGTACGCCGACAGCGTCGAGGGCGAGCACGTCGGTCACGGCGACAACCTAGCCGGATAGCGTCGCCCCATGTCCTTCGCATCCCTGCGCATAGGCTCATCGGCTTGGCGGGCTGCTCGCGCATCTGCGGCGCTCGGAGCCTACGTCCGCGGCGACACCGCGCCGGACACCGCTTTGGGTGCCCTCGCTCCGCTGGGGGTGCCGCCGCGGGGGTGGTTGTCCGTCCTCGGCTCGATCGACACGACCGTGGTCCTCATCCTCCCCCGGCCCGGTGACCCCCGCGGACTCGCGCTGCCGCGAGGGGTCCACGCGGGAGGCGCCGTGGGCTGGCAGGAGGTGGATGGGAGCCGGTGGCTGCTGCCGTCCGACCCAGACCTGTGGCGTGAGCACGATGTCGCCGGTCACCTGCTGGAGCCGCATGACCTGGCCGAAGCGCACCGGTCGCTGCGCGGATGCGTCGTAGAGGCCGCGCACATCGCTGATGTCACACACCCGGCCGAGTGGGCGCAATCGTCGGGCTCGCGAGACGACGGGGAGTCGCTCGTGGACTCCTGGGTGCTCGGTCCACCAGCGCTGCCCGCCGAGCCCCGTCAGGTGGCTGCCCTCGGATTGCGCATTCTTCTCGCCGCTGATGCCCTGGGAGCGATCGTGGATGCCGCCACCATCGATGCAGCAGCACGCACGGCGGTGGAGGCGGCGTACTCCACTCGACGCCGGCCCCGTTAGGCTGCCTACGTGGACGGCACACTCCTCGCCATCCTCAGTGGGCGCGATCGTCCTGGCGTGACCGCCGCGGTATTCGAGTCCCTGCGTCACACGCGCTGCGAGGTCCTCGATATCCAGCAGATCGTCGTACGCGGCCGCCTCGTGCTCGCATGTCTGCTTGCGCTGGGGGCATCCGATGTCGGCGATGCCCGCGCACTCATCCACGCCGAGGCAGCGCGCCTGGGCATGGAGGTCGAGACCGTCCCCGGTGCGAGCATCGCTCGCAAGGATCCCGAGCGACGACGCATCCACGTGACGGTGATGGCCCGGCGTCTGCCCCCGGGCGCCGTTGCCGAACTCGCGCGACGCATGGCAGCGCGTGGATGGAACATCGACCGCATTCGCCGGATCGCGTCCTATCCCGTCACCGCGGTGGTCTTCGAGGCATCGGGCGAGGACATGGCCGATCTACGCCATGAACTGTCCGAGGCAGCGCCCTCCCTGGGCGTCGACGTGGCCGTGCAGCACGCAGGCCTCGACCGGCGCGGCCAGCGGCTCGTCGTCATGGATGTGGATTCGACGCTCATCCAGGACGAGGTCATCGACCTTCTCGCCGAACGAGCCGGCAGACTGAGCGAGGTCTCGGCCATTACCGAGCGCGCGATGCGCGGAGAGATCGACTTCGCCGAGTCCCTGCGCCAGCGCGTGGCCCTCCTCGCGGGCTTCCCCGAGGATGACGTCGCACGGACGGCAGAGCGCATCCGGCTCACCCCCGGGGCGCGCACCCTCTGTCGCACCCTGAGGAGGCTCGGCTTTCGCGTGTGCCTGGTGTCCGGCGGATTCACCGAGGTGATCGCTCCGCTCGCAGCCCAGCTTGAGGTCGACGGCCTGCGGGCCAATGAGCTCGAGGTGGTTGACGGCCGGCTCACCGGCGCGGTGCGCG
The DNA here is from genome assembly GCA_016870425.1 of Actinomycetota bacterium. Classification (GTDB taxonomy): domain Bacteria; phylum Actinomycetota; class Actinomycetes; order S36-B12; family S36-B12; genus Mxb001. The sequence continues at coordinate 2,147 of VGBQ01000219.1, forward strand.
GCGCCATCGTCGATCGCCAGGGCAAGCGCACCGCGCTCGAGGAGTTTGCGCGCGAGTTCGATATCCCCATGTCCCGCACCATCGCCATTGGCGACGGAGCCAACGACCTCGACATGCTCGACGCCGCCGGGCTGGGCATCGCCTTCAATGCCAAGCCCGTCGTTCAAGCCGCAGCGGACACCGCACTCAACGCCCCCTACTTGGACTCGGTCCTCTTCCTCCTCGGGATCACCCGAGAGGAGATCGAGGAAGCCGATGCCGAGCCGCCGGCCTAGCCGCGGGGCACGGCGGGCGTGAACTGTGGGCGGAATCGGCCGTCCAAGGGCACTTGTCGCCCGCAGTTCGGTCCGCACGCCCGTCGTCTGGCGCCACACCCCTCCGATGCCGAGCCGCCGGCCTAGCCGCGGGGCACGGCGAAGGCGCGCAGCACGGCCGAGGACGGACGCCTCCACCCTTCCATGAATTCCACAACCGCGATGCCTGCGGTGGGGTACTTGCGCAGCATGCGCTCTCGGGCGGTGGGCTCACACTCGTGCAGCGTGGCTGCCGCGAACTCCTCGATCCCGGGATTGTGACCGACAATCGCGCACACGCGACTGAGCGGGTCCAGATCGGCGATCACATCGGGCAGGCTCGCACCCCAGTCTCCGTAGACGCGCTCATCCACGCGCGAGCGCGCGGCACGCACGCGCGTGCTGATGCGGGACCACGTCTGCTGTGCGCGCGTGGCGGGTGACGTGACGACCTCGTCGAGGTCGGGATATGCCGCTCCGACCAAGGCAGCGGCCGCGTCGGCGTCGCGCCAGCCGCGATCGGAGAGCGGACGATCGCGATCGACAGTGTCGGGCGGATACTCCGACTTCGCGTGACGGATGAGCAGCAGGATCCCCACGGCCTAGGCCCCCTGGGAGTGCACTCCCCCGTCGACGTGGACGATCTCGCCCGTCGTCGCCGGGAACCACTCGGACATCAACGCCACGCACGCGCGCGCCGCGGGGCCCGGGTCGTCGAGGTCCCACCCCAGCGGAGCTCGCTGCTGCCACACGCTCTCGAAGTCCTCGAATCCCGGGATGCTCTTGGCGGCCATGGTCCTGATCGGCCCGGCCGCGACGAGGTTGACGCGCACGCCCTGGGGGCCCAGATCCCGCGCCAGGTATCGGGTGGTGGACTCCAGAGCTGCCTTCGCCACCCCCATCCAGTCGTAGGTCGGCCAGGCAACGCTCGCATCGAAGTCCAGGCCGACGATGGCCGAGCCTTCGCGCAAGAGGGGCCGGCAGGCGACGGCGAGAGCCTTCAGGGAGTACGCCGACACCTCCAGGGCGATGCTTACGTCTGACCACGGGGTGGTGAGGAAACGTCCCCCCAGAGCGGATTCCGGCGCGAAGCCGATCGAGTGCAGGACCCCATCGAGCGCGTCCACGTGCTCGCGAACTCGCGCGTCCAGCGCATCGAGGTCGGCCTCGGAGGTCACGTCGAGTTCGACCACCGGCGCCGGCACAGGCAGCCGCGACGCCGTGCGTCGGGTGAGTGACAGGGCGCGCCCAAAGGACGTGAGCACCACGCTGGCACCCTGCTCCTGGGCCAGGCGCGCGACGTGGAAGGCGATGGATTGG
>VGBQ01000220.1 GCA_016870425.1 Actinomycetota bacterium
TAGTAGGCGCACAGCGCCTGGAGCGTCGTGCGGATGTCGTTGAAGGACATCTCCTGCGCATGCAGGGACCTGCCCGAGGTCTGGATGTGGTACTTCAGCCGCTGAGCGCGCGAGCCTGCGCCGTAGCGCTCGCGCAGTGCGATGGCCCAGATCCTGCGGGCGACGCGCCCCAGGACGGTGTACTCGGCATCCATGCCATTGGAGAAGAAGAAGGAGAAGCTGGATGCGAAGTCGTCCACGTCCATCCCGCGAGCGAGGTACGCCTCGACGTAGGTGAAGGCGTTGGCCAGCGTGAAGGCGAGCTGGGTGATGGGGAAGGCCCCGGCTTCGGCGATGTGGTAGCCGGAGATCGAGACGGAGTAGAACGATCGCACGTCGTGCTCGATGAACCACGCTTGGACATCGGCCATGCAGCGAAGCGAGAACTCGGTGGAGAAGATGCAGGTGTTCTGCCCCTGATCTTCCTTGAGGATGTCTGCCTGGACCGTGCCGCGAATCGTCGCAAGTGTCCGCGCTGCGATATCGGAGCGCTCGGCCGGGCTCAGTGGCCCCCGCGCGGCTTCCGCGCGCTCGATCTGGTCGTCGATGGCGCAGGTGAGGAACATCGCGAGGATGGTTGGCGCGGGGCCGTTGATGGTCATCGACACGGAGGTCGAAGGGTCGCACAGGTCGAAACCGCGGAAGAGCTCGCGCATGTCGTCGATCGTCGCCACGCTGACTCCCGAGGTGCCCACCTTGCCGTAGATGTCGGGGCGCTCCGCGGGGTCGCGGCCGTACAGCGTCACGGAGTCGAAGGCGACGGAGAGCCGCGTCGCCTCCTGTCCCTCGGCGAGCAGGTGGAATCTCTGGTTGGTGCGGGCCGGATCGCCCTCTCCCGCGAACATTCGTGCCGGCATCTCACCATCGCGCTTGAGCGGGAAGACACCGGCCGTGAAGGGGAATCGGCCGGGGAGGTTCTCCAAGCGCAGATAGCGGACGAGATCGCCCGCCCCACTGCCGCGAGGGGTGCCCACGCGGCAGATCGCGGTCCCCGACAGCGTGGTGCGCCATGCGGCCGGCTCATCTCGCAGCGCAGCGATGTCGCGCGGCCAGTCTCGCAGCGCACCGGCTACCTCGGGCAGGAGCATGGCCTCGCGCTCGGCGATCGTGGGAGCGAGTTCGTGCAGCCCCGTGATGTCCTGCGCCGTGCGCAGGGCTGCCGCCTCGTCAGCGATCCGCGCCTGCTCGTCAGTGGCCCGGTGGTAGGCGCGGATGGTGTGCGAGATGTCGGAGAGGTACCGCACTCGCTCGGCGGGGATGGGTCCCGATCCGGCCGAAGTCACGCGCACCGCAGGGGCATCCGGGGCTGCCATCCTCAACCCTCGGGAGGTGAGTTCGCGCTCGAGATGATGCGCGAGAGCGGTGACGCCGTCGTCGCCGTAGCGGGCCGCGGACGTGCCGAAGACAGGCATGTCCTCCCAGCGCTGCGTGAAGTCGCCGCGGTTGCGGAGCAGTTGGCGCGAGACATCGCGGTGGGCGTCGAGTGCTCCCCGGCGATCGAACTTGTTGATGGCCACGACGTCGGCGTAGTCGAGCATGTCGATCTTCTCCAACTGCGTCGATGCCCCGAACTCGGGTGTCATGACGTAGAGGGAGAGGTCGGCGATGTCGGCGACCGCGTGGTCGCCCTGGCCGATCCCGGGGGTCTCGACGATGACGACGTCGTAGCCGGCCAGTGCACAGGCTCCGATCGCGGCGGGGAGGGAGGCGGGGACGGCGCCCTCGCCTCGGGTGGCGATGGAGCGGAAGAACACCCCGTCGTCGGCTGTGGAGTTCATACGGATGCGATCGCCGAGCAGTGCTCCGCCGCCCTTTGAGCGAGTGGGATCGACCGCCAGGATCGCGATGCGGACCTTGCCGGCACTGTCGAGCCGGATCCGTCGCACGATCTCGTCCGTGAGACTGGACTTGCCCGATCCGCCGGTGCCGGTGATGCCGAGCACGGGTACGCCGGCCCGTGTGCGTGCCGCCAGCAGGGCATCGACGGTCTCAGAGTCCACGACCCCGTCGACCACCGCGGTGAGCAGGCGCCCTAGCGAGACCTCATCTCCGGTCATGACCGCGTCCCAGGCGGGCACCGTGGGGCGCCCACGCTCGCGGCACGTCGTGAGCATGTCATCGATCATCCCGACCAGTCCAAGTCGCTGGCCGTCCTCGGGCGAGTAGATGCGCACGTCGTGTGACGCGAGGAGCGCGATTTCATCAGGGAGGATGACGCCTCCGCCCCCGCCATAGACCCCGACGTGGTCAGCGCCGGCCGCGCTCAGGGACGCGCGCAGGTAGGTGAAGTACTCGACGTGACCGCCCTGGTAGGAGGAGATCGCCACACCATCGGCATCCTCCTGGATCGTGGCCCGGACGACATCGGCGACGCTGCGATCGTGGCCCAGGTGGATGACCTCCGCGCCCTGCGACTGCAGGATGCGCCGCATGATCGTGATGGCGGCGTCATGGCCGTCGAAGAGGCTCGCTGCGGTGACGAAGCGGAGCGGTCGGTCGCTCACGGTGCCTCCGATACTTTGATGTCTAAGTACCCACACCCTACGACCCCCGCGGTGGAGGGGCAAGCCGCAGGATGCGATCAGCCACGAGGTCGGCCTCCTCGTGGTCGTGGGTGACGTGGAGCGCGGGAGTCCCCTGAGCCTTGAGGAGCGCGCGCACGTCCGTGGCGAGGCGATCACGGAGCGCGCGGTCGAGGGCGCCGAAGGGTTCGTCGAGGAGGAGCAGTCGGGGCCGGGGAGCGAGGGCTCGCGCCAAGGCGACCCGCTGTGCCTCGCCACCCGACAGGGTGGCGACGTCGCGGTGCTCGAATCCGGGCAATCCGATGAGGGCGAGGAGCTCGCCGACCCGCGCGGCGCGTCCCTCGGCCGGGAGGCCGAAGCCGATGTTGCCCGCGACGTCGCGGTGCGGGAAGAGCAGCGGGTCCTGGAAGACCAAGCCGATCCTCCTCAGGTGCGCGGGGACTTCGGTGATATCCGCGCCGGCCCACAGGATGCTCCCGGCATCAGGCCGCTGCACTCCCGCGATGCAGCGCAGAAGGGAGCTCTTGCCTGACCCGCTGGGCCCGAGCAGGGCGACGATCTCCTGGGCATCGACATCGAGGTCGAGGCCGCGGATGAGATCGCTGCCGTCGTAGGAGATCGTCAGACCCCGTGCCTGCAGGCCGCGCTCGCGGTGCGTCATCGGTCACCACCCTCCGCCGTGACGCGGCCGCACGCGCTCGGCGATGCCGACGAGGGCCACGGTGATGACGAGCAGGATCACGGCGAGCGCTGCGGCCACACCCAGATTGGCCTCCCCGGGTCGGCCGAGGAGGCGGACGATCTGCACGGGCACGGTCGGTGTGTCGAGGCGCACGAGGAAGGCCGTGGCCCCGAACTCGCCGAGCGCGACCGCGGCCGCGAGCCCACCCGCGACCGCCATCGCTCGCAGTGTCAGGCCACCCTCGGTCGCCCACCACGCCCGCAGAGGAGGAGCGCCCAGGGTGGCGGCGACCTGGCGCATGCGCGGGTCGAGGGATCTCAGCAGCGGCAGCACCACGCGGATGACGATGGGCAGTGCGACCATCGCCTGGCCCAGCGGGACCAGCAGCCACCAGCCGCGCATGTCGACCGGCCCGCGCAAGGACACCAGTAGCAGGCCGAATCCGATGGTGACGGCGGAGACACCGAGGGGGAGCGCGAGGGCGGCGTCGATCCACGCACCGCGGC
>VGBQ01000221.1 GCA_016870425.1 Actinomycetota bacterium
CGTGGGGTCGAGCCTGGTCAGCGGCATCGGCGGCCCCGAGCGGATCGACACCAGCCAGGCGGTCGCCGACATCCAGGGCGATCGCGTCGAGAAGGCCGTCATCACCGATGGCGATCAGGTGCTCGAACTCACCCTCAAGGACGGCACCGTCGTCACGAGCCAGTACGTCACCGGCCAGGGCGTCGAGCTGCAGCGACTCCTCCAGGAGAAGGCGGCCGCCGGCCAGCTGCCCGGGGGATACAACGTCGTCGTCCCCCAGGACAACATCTTCCTCAGCCTGCTCTTCACCCTCCTGCCCTTTGCTCTGCTCATCCTGCTGCTCTTCTTCTTCATGAGCCAGATGCAAGGCGGCGGCCGCATCATGAACTTCGGCAAGTCCAAGGCCAAGGCCGTGTCCAAGGACATGCCGAAGACGACGTTCGCCGACGTGGCCGGTGCTGATGAGGCGGTCGAGGAGCTGCAGGAGATCAAGGAGTTCCTCTCCGAGCCGGCGAAGTTCCAGGCCGTGGGCGCCAAGATCCCCAAGGGCGTGCTGCTCTACGGCCCGCCCGGCACGGGCAAGACCCTGCTCGCGCGGGCTGTCGCCGGCGAGGCGGGCGTGCCCTTCTTCTCCATCTCCGGATCGGACTTCGTCGAGATGTTCGTGGGCGTCGGCGCGAGCCGCGTGCGTGACCTCTTCGAGCAGGCCAAGGCCAATGCGCCGGCCATCATCTTCGTCGACGAGATCGATGCGGTGGGCCGTCATCGTGGCGCCGGCCTCGGCGGCGGACACGACGAGCGCGAGCAGACCCTCAATCAGATGCTCGTCGAGATGGACGGCTTCGACGTGTCGTCCGGGGTGATCCTCATCGCGGCGACCAACCGACCCGACATCCTCGACCCAGCCCTCCTGCGGCCCGGTCGCTTCGACCGGCAGATTGCCGTCGACCGCCCAGACCTCGAGGGTCGCTACGCCATCCTCCAGGTGCACGCGCGGGGCAAGCCGATCGCGGAGGGCGTGGACCTGCGTGCCGTGGCTCGGCGCACGCCCGGCTTCACCGGTGCCGACCTTGCCAACGTCCTCAACGAGGCCGCACTCCTCACCGCGCGCATGGGCGGGCAACTCATCGACGACGAGGCACTTGACGAGGCCATCGACCGCGTGATCGCCGGTCCGCAGAAGCGCACCCGCGTGATGGACGACGAAGAGAAGATGATCACGGCGTACCACGAGGGGGGACACGCGCTCGTGGCCGCCGCCCTGCCGGGCAACGACCCCGTGCACAAGATCACGATCATGCCTCGCGGTCGCGCGCTCGGCTACACCATGGTGCTGCCTGACCAGGAGAAGTACTCCACGACCCGCAGCCAGATGCTCAACCAGCTCGCCTACATGCTCGGCGGTCGTGCGGCAGAGGAGCTGATCTTCCACGACCCGACCACCGGTGCCTCCAATGACATCGAGAAGGCCACCGGACTCGCCCGAGCGATGGTCACTCAGTACGGCATGACCGAGCGACTGGGCGCGATCCGCTATGGACAGGAGCAGGGCGAGGTCTTCCTCGGCCGCGACATGGGTCATACGCGCGACTACTCCGAGGAGGTGGCTGCCGCCATCGACGAGGAGGTGCGCTCGCTCATCGAGACCGCGCATCAGGAGGCCTACGACATCCTCGTCACCAATCGCGACGTGCTCGATCGGCTGGTGCTCGAGCTCCTGGAGAAGGAGACGCTCGACAAGGCTGAGGTCGAGGCGGTCTTCGCCGATCTGCGACTGCAGTCCCCTCGCCCGGCCTGGACCGGTTCGTCGCTGCGCCAGCCCGACGTGCGCGGCCCGATCGCGGTGCCCGCCCATGGCTCCTCGAACGGCGCGCTGAACGGCAGTGCTAACGGCCATGCCCCGGTCCCGGTCGAGGGAGTGTCCCAACGCAGCGAGGACACCCCGTGACCTCCGACATCACGCGGGTGTCCCTGGATCGGGAGCCACCCGCTCTCGGGCCCTTCGACCGCGAGCGCGCTGAGCGCGCCGTCCGTGAGCTCCTCATCGCGGTGGGCGAGGACCCGGAACGCGAGGGGCTCCTGGACACCCCGGCCCGCGTGGCTCGCGCGTACGAGGAGATCTTCGGCGGCATGCGCCTCACCGCTGAGGACGTGCTCACGACCACCTTCGACCTCGGGCACGATGAGCTCGTCATCGTCCGAGACATCGAGATCTACAGCACCTGCGAGCACCACCTCGTGCCCTTCCACGGTGTCGCCCACGTGGGCTATATCCCCGGCAATGACGGACGCATCACCGGCCTGTCCAAGCTCGCGCGACTCGTCGACGTCTATGCCAAGCGCCCGCAGGTGCAGGAGCGCCTGACATCCCAGGTCGCCGACGCTCTCATGCGCATCCTCCAGCCCAAGGGTGCCATCGTGGTGGTCTCCTGCGAGCACCTGTGCATGTCGATGCGCGGGGTGCGCAAGCCTGGTGCACGCACGACAACGAGTGCTGTCCGCGGCGCTCTGACGGACCCGGCCACGCGGGCCGAGGCCATGGCGCTACTCCGGGACTAGCGGTGCGCGCACCCCGCGGCCTGCCCCGGGCCATTGCCGAGATGGACCGCACTCTGGTCATGGGGATCCTCAATGTCACGCCCGACTCCTTTTCCGATGGCGGGCGATGGGCGGACACTCAGAGCGCGATCGAGCGTGGCCGCCGGCTGCATGTCGACGGAGCCGACATCGTCGACGTCGGCGGGGAGTCCACGCGCCCCGGGGCCGAGCGCATCCGGGCCGAGGAGGAGATCGATCGCGTGCTCCCTGTCGTGCGCGGCCTGGTCGACCTCGGAGTGCCGGTGAGCATCGACACGATGCGCGCCGAGGTCGCGGAGGCCTGCGCGGCGGCCGGCGCGATGCTCGTCAACGATGTCAGCGGGGGTCGGGCTGACCCCGAGATGCTGCCCTGGCTAGCCCGCACGAGCCTGCCCTACATCGCTATGCACTGGCGTGGGCCCAGCACCGTCATGGAAGATCTGGCGACGTACGACGACGTCGTTGTCGATGTGTGTGCCGAACTCACCGCGCGACTGGATGCGCTGTCCGCCGCGGGCGTCGACCTCGACCGGGTCGTGCTCGACCCCGGACTTGGCTTCGCCAAGCGCTCCCCGCACAACTGGGCCCTGCTCCGCGACCTCGCCGCCCTGATGGCGCTGGGGCGACCCTTGCTCATCGGCGCTTCGCGCAAGAGGTTCCTCGGCGACCTGCTCGCTGACGTGGTGGGTGAGCCGCGGCCGCTCGATGGACGCGACGCGGCAGGCGACGCGGTGACCGCCCTCGCGTCTGCAGCCGGGGTGTGGGGGGTGCGCGTCCACGAGGTGCGTGCCAGTCGCGACGCCGTGCTCGTCGCGCGGGCATGGAGGGATTCGTCATGAGCGCACTCGTCCCCGGATCGGGCCGCGACCTCATCGAGGTGCACGGCATACGCGCGCGGGGCCACCACGGAGTGCTCGAGTCCGAGCGCATCACGGGTCAGCCCTTCATCGCCGACGTCGTGCTTGCCGTCGACACGCGACAGGCCGCCGGCAGCGACGACCTCGCGGACACCGTCGACTACTCGCTCGTTGCGCAGGCCGTGCACGCAGAGCTCTGCGGCCCACCCGTGGACCTCATCGAGGTGCTTGCCGATCGCATCGCGTCCCGATGCCTGGCCTTCCCCGGCGTGAGTGCGGTC
>VGBQ01000222.1 GCA_016870425.1 Actinomycetota bacterium
GACTTCAGCACCGTGACGGCGATGCTCATCGGTTACGCCGACAAGATCACCCTCTTCAACGGCTGGGACACCCTCACCTTCGGCGCGCTCGCGACGGGCGCGAAGGGCTCGGTGTGGGGCATGGGCAACCTGCTGCCCGAGCAGGCCGTCAAGCTCTACGAGGCGCTCGCGATCAAGGACGACCTCGTCGAGGGACGTCGCCTGTGGAACGGACTCTGGAAGGTCAACGCCCTGCTTGAGTCGGTCAACTACGTCGCCGCCATCAAGGGCGGGCTCGAGGATCTCGGCTTCAGTGCGGGTCCGGTGCGCGCGCCGCTCCAGCCCGCGTCGGCGGTGTTCCGCGCGGAGCTCGCGGCTGCCCTCAAGGCTGCGCAGGCGCTGTAGACGCCACGGTCTAGTGTCACTGCGATGGCTCTGACTCTCACCTGCATCGAGGCCCACGCCGAGGGCGAACCGGGCCGCGTCATCGTTGACGCTGACGCACTCGTGCCCGGCGAGACGATCGAGGAGCGCTTCGCTTATGCGACGCGCGAGTTGCACGGCCTGCGTCGGCTGGTGCTGCACGAGCCTCGTGGATATCCGGGCTTGTGCGCCGTGCTCGCGCTCACTCCCTCGGATCCGCGCGCGGACGTGGCGATCATCGTGATGGAGCAGGGTGCCTTCACGCCCATGTCGGGCAGCAACACCATCTGCACCGTCACGTCACTGCTCGAGACCGGCCGCATCCCCATGCTCGAGCCCATCACGACCGTGACGCTCGAGACCGCCGTCGGACTGGTGAGCGTGGACGCGCGTTGCGCGGGCGGTCGCGTGGTGGGGGTGACGATCAAGAACGTCCCGGCGTTCGCGGTGCACCTGGGAGTCCCGCTGGAGATCCCGGTGGATCCGCGGGTGGAGCCCGGCACGGAGTGGGGTCAGACGCGCACCGTGCCGGTGGACGTGGCCTTTGGGGGGCAGTTCTTCGTGCTCGCGCGCGCAGAGGACCTCGGTGTCGGCTTGGGACCTGCCGACGTACCCGCCCTGCAGTCGATCGGATCGCGCCTGAAGCTCGAGGTCAATCGGCAGTACCCGGTGAAGCATCCCCTCAACCCGGAGATCGACTCGATCAACCTCGTGATGATCACCGGATCATCGCCCGCACCGGGGATCGACGGGCGCAATGCGATGGTGATGGCGACCGACAGGCTGTCGGATGATCCGGCGACGTGGACGGGCGCACTCGATCGCTCGCCGTGCGGCACGGGCACGTGCGCGCGCATGGCCTGCATGCATGCGCGCGGCGAACTCGGTCTCGAGGTTCCCTTCGTGCACCAGGGTATGCTCGACACGACGTTCACCGGCGTGCTCGTCGGGGAGACCACGGTGGGCGACTATCCCGCGGTGCTGCCGACCATCACCGGTCGCGGCTGGGTGACCGGTCGCACCGAGTGGGTGCTCGACGACAGCGACCCCTTCCCCGAGGGCTACACGATCGGCGACATCTGGCCGGCGTAGCTCACCCCCCTCGCACCATTGCGCTGAGTGGCTGCTAAGTCGACGCGTTAGCAGCCACTCAGCGCAATGGTGCGGGTGGGAGGTTTATGGTTGGGCGATGAGTCGACATTCACTGATCGCGACAGGCCTGGCTGCGGGCGCCCTGGCATTGACCGCCTGCGGCGGCGGCGGATCCAGTGCCGGCGGTGACCCCGAGGTCCTCATCGACGCGTCGTACGTCGTGACGAGTTTCACCGTCGGTGATCCCGAGCGCGAGGTCCAGGGGCCCGTGACGATCTCCTTCACGGCGGACTCGATCAGCGTCGACACTCCGTGCAACGACATGGGCGCGACTGTCGAGTATTCGCCGACCACGCTCACCGTCGGCCCGGTCGCCGCGACCCAGATGGCGTGCGAGCCCGCGCTCATGGAGCAGGATCAGCTCATCGCCAACGTGCTCACGGGCAATCCGACATGGGATGTCGCCGACGGCATCCTCACGCTCACTTCAGGCTCCACCACCATCACGGCGGAAGCCACTGCAGACGGTGTCGCGCCATGACGCTCGCTCTGTTCTCAAGTCGGCAGTCGCTTCAGACTTGCGAAGGCCCTTCGCCGAGCGGCTGCTCGAGCAAGGCATCCGTGACGAATTGCGCCGTGAGGCGATTGACGTCTACTACGGACCCGATATGGAAGAGCGAGCGAGTCTCTTCAACGGCATCGTCGGTGCCGGCACGCAGGATTACCCGTGCGTCCGGATTGAGGGCGAGGGCCGAGATCGCGACCGCGATGTTGTCCCGGGTGAGTGAGCCCGCCGCGACCAGGGCCAGGCAGTGACGCACGCGAGCCCGCGTGAGGATGTTGCGGGAGGCCGCATCCCCGATGAGAACGGGCACCTGCATCTGGCGTGCGATGGGCAGCAGACGCGCGTGCGGATCGGTCTCGATGCCAAGCACCGCGAACCCTTGTTGCCGAAGTTCCTGGGCCACGCGCAGACCGACTTGGCCCATTCCGACGACGATGACATGGTCTCGTCGGGGAGCTACGCGTCGGCCGATGAGCGCGATGTGGCGCCCGGACAGCAGATAGTTGACCAGACCGGCGCTGAACATCGCCGTAAAGATCATGACGAGCAGTGCGGCAACTGTGGCCCAGACCAGGATGGCGGGAGCATCGGGCAGTGCCGGAGCGGAAATGGTCGCGGTCGTGCGCGTGGCGTCGTAGAGAGCGCGCAGGAGGCCTCCATGTGACAGACCCACGAGTGTGTCTATCGCGATGATGAGCAGCAGTCCGACGATTCCGACGAGAAGCACGGCACTTCCGGCGTCATAGGGACGCAACTGACCTGTCAATCGCCCCAGGGCCCCTCTTCGGCGAACAGTCCCGGTGGCCTCAGCACGCGATTCCCCTGCCCCGTGGTTGTTCAGGATGGCGTCGATAAAGTGCGGCACGCTGATGGATGCCGGTGACAGCACCACGCAGTCGGGAACCACGCGTTGGAGTTGGTCGCGGGCCGTCTGATCGAACATCGCGACATAGAGCGGCGTCTCAGGCTGGATGTGGTGGATCACCAGGCAGTAGCGCAGCGCTTGGATGTCGTCATGCAGCATCACCGCCACTCCATCGACGGGCCCGGTCAGGAGATCGTGGAGCTGGGCGTCCGTCGGCTCATCCAGGTGCGTGACCTTAGCACCTGCTTCTTGGAGCATGGCAGCAGTGCGACGGCCCACCTCGTCCTTGCCGATGAGCACGATATGTCGATTGCTCGCGCGATCCATGACCTTCCCTTCCCGGCGGGAGCCCAAGTGAAGCAGCACTCCGACAGTCGGGCATCTGCGCCGGCGTGCGCGCGACCACAGGGTGACCGAGTATGAGGTCCATGAGTGCTGTCGCACCACCGCTCGACGGCCTGGCCCTTTTCGACCAGGACTGGCGCTCACTCTTCTTCCTGCACTGGGCAGTGGATCCCGCCGATGTCGCTGCCTTCATGCCCCGCGGCGTGCGACCTGATGTCTACGACGGGGCGACGTACGTCGGGCTCGTGCCCTTCCGCATGGTCGATGCCGGTCTGGGCCGTCGGCATCCGACGCCCTACCTGGGCACCTTCCTGGAATGCAATGTGCGGCTCTACTCCGTCGACGACGAGGGTC
>VGBQ01000223.1 GCA_016870425.1 Actinomycetota bacterium
ATGGTGGCGCGGCGCGCGCGGGCATCGGCATGCTCCTCGGGCTGCCTCCCGAGCACTGGGCTGCACTCGGCGTACTCACCAATTGCTCGTGGAGCGTGCTGCTCGAGAACTCTCCGCCGGGACCCGCTTGGCGTCTGCAGGAGTACAACGCCGGGTCACTGCCTGAGGCGGTGCCCGTCGATGGGGTCTGGCCCGCGGACGACCGCTAGCGCCCGGTATGCTTGCTGGGCCCTCAGGGGCGGCGGGGCTGTAGCGCAGTTGGTAGCGCACCTCCATGGCATGGAGGGGGTCAGGGGTTCGAATCCCCTCAGCTCCACGCGCGGCGCATCCGACAGGGTGCGCCGTCTGCATGTGTGGCTGACATCCTGTGCGAGTGGCCCACCTGCTCGTCATTGGCGACTCCCTCGCCTTCCACGGGCCCGAGCGCGCCGAGCGCCCTTCCGATCCCCGCCTCTATCCGCAGGTAGCCGGCCGCATCCTCGGCGCCGACGTCGATCTCGTTGCACGTCAGGGCTGGACTGCACGTGATGGCTGGTGGGCCCTCACCAAGGACCCGATCGTGTGGGGGGAGTACCTCCCTCGGGCCGACTCTCTCCTCATCGGTGTCGGTGGCATGGACCAGCTGCCCACTCCCGTGCCCACGTGGCTGCGCGAGTCCATTCCCTATATCCGCCAGGGTCGGGTACGCCGTACCGCACGCAAGGCGCTGCGTGCATCGACTCCGCCGATGGTGAAGGCGGTGGGCGGCCCCTTCCGGACGCTGCCGCAGGCGGCGACCGATCGCTATCTCAGCCGCATGGTGCGGGGCGTGCGGATGATGCGACCCGACCTGCCGATCGCTCTCCTTTCACCACCTCCGTGGGCGAGCGCCTACTACCCGTCGACCCGCTTCCATGCGGCGGCGGTCGTTGCCGCGCGTGCTTGGGCAGCACGTGAGGGAGTGGCCTACGTCGATGTCGAGCCCCTGGTCTCGCCGAGGCTGGCGACCTGCAACCCCGATGGCCTGCACTGGTCCTGGGAGGTGCACGCCCTGGTGGGTGAGTTGGCGGCGAGTCATCTGGCGAGCAAGAAGTCGTAGAATCCGCCCACGCTCATCGTCCGAAGTGAGCGAATCGGCGACGATAGGCGCATGCCCAATTCCCCCTTTAGTCGTCGCATTCTCGCCGTTGTCTCTGCCCCGCTCCTGTCGTCGCTTGTGCTTGCGACTCCTCCCGTGAGCCCAGCCTCGGCGGCTCCTGCTGGTCAGTCGCAGGAGATCGGGGAGGGTGGTGACACATGCGTGCTTGGCCCCAGGGCGAACTGCCGTGACGTCGTGGATCCCTGGGACGTGAAGTTCCACGGCGATCTGACAGGAGCGAAGTTCGCGCGGGCGCAGTTGGACGGTGCCGACCTTCGCGGCGCCGACCTGGATCGGGCGAATCTACGAGGCGTCGATCTGCGGGATGCCAATCTCAAGAGGGCGAGCTTGCGCGGAGCGGACTTCCGGCCAGCGCGCGATCCGCAGGGGAATCCTCGCTCGACACCCTCGTGCGCCCCGGACTGCCAAAGCGCCAACCTGTCGGATGCCGACCTGTCCAACGCCGACCTCACCAACGCCAACCTGTCCGGGGCGAACCTCGCGGGTGCCACGCTGGCCAACGCCAACCTGTCCGGGGCGAAGCTCACGGGCGCGAGCCTGACCGGTGCGGACCTGACAGGTGCCGACCTCTCCGGGGCGATTTTGGATCGGGCGATCCTCGCGCGCACCGTTTTGACAGCCGTGTCTTCGGGTGGAGTGAGCGGCACGCCGGTGGTGCTACCCAACGGTTGGAAGCTGCTGAAGGGCTTCTTCGTGGGCCCGAGAGCCAATCTGGACGAAGCCGACCTCAGTGGCGTGAATCTCACGGGTCTGGATCTGACCGGCGCTTACTTCAGGGGCGCCGACCTGAGTGGGGCGACTCTTGAGTCAGTCCAGGCCCGCGACGCGAACTTCACTCGGGCCGATCTGACCGGCGCGAAGATGTTCGACGCCGGATTCATGGCCGCCATTCTGCTTTCCGCCAACCTCGCTGGCGCGGACGCGCGCGCTGCGGTCTTCGGGGGCGCGGTTCTGACGAATGCGCGACTCGACGGCGCCGACCTGACCGGTGCCTACCTCCTCGGAGTCATGTCGGGGGGCATCAAGGGCAATCCTCGGCTGGACTCCTGGATACGTCTGGTGGATGGCTACCTCCTGGCCCCGGGCGTGCAACTGCCCGACCTCGACCTCCGCAAGGGCACCGACCTGTCCGGCCTCGATGTCTCGGGCGCTGACCTCAGCCGGTTGTCGGGGGAGTCCATCGAACTTTCGGGCGCTGATCTCAGCTCAGCCCGGCTGGCGCAAGCGAAGTTGCCCCGCGTTGATATGGGGGGGGTCTACGCGCCGGGAATCAATCTCACCGGGGCAAACCTGTCTTCCGCGTCCGTCACCGGCGTGTTGAAGAACGCTCAGTTGCAGGGTGCGATGCTTGCGCAAGCCACGTTCAACGGCGCCGACCTCTCGGGTGCCAACCTGACGGGCGCTGATGCGTACGGCGATCCCCGGGAAGGGTACGTGAGGGCATCGTTCAGAGAAGCCAATCTCGTGGGCGCGCGGCTGACCAATGGCAAGTTCAAACTCACCATGTTCGAGGACGCCGACCTCACCGGTGCCGACCTGACCGGCGCCGATCTGACGGGCGCCCTACTCTCAGGTGCCAAGCTGTCGGGCGTGATCTGGTCCAATACGACCTGCCCCGATGGGACGGTCACGAACACTGGCTGCTGACACCCACGCTCTTCCCGGGTTGAGTGGCGGGGCATGCTAACCGCGTGACCTGGGTTGCCCCGATGGCGGTTGCGGCCATCATCGCCGTGCTGGACTGGTGGGCGGTGGCCACCGACCGTCGATCCATCGAGCGCTGGGCCAAACCCGCGGTGATGGTCTTCCTCATCGCTGCAGCGGTCCTCATCCCCGCTGAGTCGGCCACCGTGCGCTGGGCGATCGTCTTCGGTCTCGCCCTGGGCCTCGTCGGCGACGTACTCCTCTTTGCCGACCGCTTCATCCCTGGTGCCGCGGCGTTCCTTGTCGGCCATCTCGCCTACGTCGTCGCCCTGCTGCTCGTGACGCAAGAGTCTCGCGGTCTGCTCGTCGGGGCCGTGATCGTGCTCTTGGTCGCCGTGTTTGTCGGCAGACAGATCGTCGCGGGTGCCTGGCGCAGGTCGCCGGTGCTCGGCGGAATCGTGGCTGCCTACATGCTGGTGATCGGGATCGTCGTGATCCTGGCGGTCGGGTCGTCATCGGTGGTGGCCGCCATCGCGGCCCTGCTCTTCCTCACCTCGGATGCGCTACTGGCCTGGGCGCGATTCGTCGGACCTGCGCCGGGTGGACGCGTGGCGGTGATGGTGACCTACCAACTCGCGCAGGCTGGGTTCGTGTTGGCGATCCCGACCCTCGCGATCGCCTAGGCGGTGGCGCCCGACTTGCCGCGTCCGATCAGCAGCGTGACGACGAACATCCCCCCGATGGCGACCCAGACACCGACAGAGATGACGTCACCCGCTGTCCAGTTGGCTGCGTCGATGATGAGATTGCCGACGACAAATACGCTGGCGGCGACGAGA
>VGBQ01000224.1 GCA_016870425.1 Actinomycetota bacterium
CGTCTCGGTCAATGGATCGCGCACGCGGCAGGATCCTGAGTTCGAGCTCTTGGACACCGGAGCCTTCGACGACGACCGCTACTGGATCATCGAAGTGGCGTACGCCAAGAACGATCCGACCGACACCTCGATCCGGATCCGCGTCACGAACGCCGGTCCGGACGCCGACACGCTGCACCTGCTGCCGACGGCGATCTTCCGCGACACGTGGTCCTGGGGCAAGGGGCGTCCCGTGCCGCAGTTCTCACTCGACGCCGGCAGCATCATCGCCGACCACTGGCGACTGGGCACCTATCACCTCGATGCCGCGCCTGCGTCGGATGGCACTGCGCCCGAGGCCCTCTTCTGCGACAACCGCACCAACACCGAGCGCGTCTTCGGCACGGAGCTCCCCCGCCCCTATCCGAAGGACGGCATCAACGATCACATCGTGCACGGTGCCGCGACGGTCAACCCCGACCACCAGGGCACCAAGTGCGCGTGGCACTACTCGCTCGACGTGCCCGCGGGGGAGACCGTCGAGGTGCGCCTGCGCCTGTGGTCGCCGAGCGACGGCGACCACCCCGACCCGGGCTGGGCGGACAGTCGATTCGATGACCTCATGGCCCTGCGCGAGAGCGAGGCGGATGAGTTTTACGCCGGCCTCGTGCCCGCGCATGCCTCCGCTGATCAGGCCGACATCATGCGGCGCGCCTTCGCGGGGATGATCTGGTGCAAGCAGTTCTTCCGCTACGACGTCTCGCGGTGGCTTGATGGAGATCCGACCGAGCCTCCGCCCCCGCCCGGTCATGCCCTGAGCCGCAATGGTCGCTGGCGCCATCTCGACGCCTACGACGTCATGTCTATGCCCGACTCCTGGGAGTACCCCTGGTTCGCTGCATGGGACCTTGCCTTCCACACCGTCGTCTTCGCGCACATCGACCCGGAGTACTCGAAGTATCAGCTCCTGCTCATGCTCCGTGAGTGGTACATGCACCCCAATGGCGCGTTGCCGGCGTACGAGTGGAACTTCGATGATGTCAACCCGCCCGTGCACGCCTGGGCGGCGATTCGGGTCTTCGAGATTGATGGGGCCCGCGACATCGACTTCCTCGCGCGGGTCTTCCAGAAACTGCTGATCAACTTCACCTGGTGGGTCAACAAGGTCGACCGAGAGGGCAACAACGTGTTCGAGGGCGGATTCCTCGGACTGGACAACATCGGGCCGATCGATCGCTCGCACCTGCCCGAGGGCTATGTGATCGAGCAGGCCGACGGCACCTCGTGGATGGCCTTCTACGCGCTCATGATGCTGCGCATGGCGATCCGCCTGGCCCCGCATGATGACGCCTACGCACCGATGGCACTCAAGTTCCTCGAGCACTTCGCGACCATCACCGACGGCATGGCGAGCGTCGGTCTCTTCGACGCCGAGGACGGCTTCTTCTACGACCAGCTCGTCCGTCCGGATGGCAGCCGCGAGCCGATCCGGGTGCGCTCCCTCGTCGGGGTCATCCCCGTGCTGGCGGGCGCCTTCATCGACCAGGGGTCGCGCTTCGCGGCGTCCCCTCGCTATCAGCGGCGCCTGGAGGACTTCCTGCGCCGCCGTGGACTCGATCACGAGGCCAATGAGGCGACGCACAGCACGGGCTTCCTGCAGATGCGTCACGACGACACGGGCAACAAGGCGCTGCTCACGGTCGTCGACCCGGACCGCCTGCGCCGGGTGCTGCTCGAGGTCCTGAGCGAGGACTCCATGCTGTCGCCGTATGGTCTGCGCTCGGTGTCGAAGCGTCTCGAGGGAGCGCCGTACCAGATCAATGTCGACGGGCAGGCATACGGCATCGACTACGAGCCGGCGGAGTCCACGACGCCGATCTACGGCGGCAACTCCAACTGGCGCGGGCCGGTGTGGTTCCCCATCAACCACCTCGTCATCGAGGCGCTGGAGCGCTACTACCTCTATCTCGGCGATGACTTCACCGTCGAGTGCCCCACGGGCAGTGGCGTCATGATGAACCTCCAGGAGGTCGCTGCTGAGATCCGGCGTCGCCTCGTGTCGGTCTTCGAGGAGCGGTCCGATGGCACGCGCCCGGTCTTCGGCGGCTCCGAGCGCTTCCAGACCGATCCGCGGTGGCACGACCCGCTCTTCTACGAGTACTTCCACGGCGACAACGGCGCGGGCCTGGGTGCCTCGCACCAGACCGGATGGACTGGCCTGGTTGCCGACCTCATCATCGGCCGCAAGGGCTAGGCCAGCCTCGCGCTGATTGTGCGCCCGAGTGCGAGCGGACAAGGGGGGATTCGAGCGGAGACCGCCGTTTTCCGGCGGTGTGGGCTCGAGTTCTCCGTGCTACGTCGGGCTCGCGTGCACGCATCAGGCGGTGTGGGCTCGGAGCCGCAGGCGGCCCTCTTCACATGCTGCGAGCACTTCCGCGAGCACGCCGTCCGGATCATTGACGAGTCGCTCCCAGGTGAACCGCAGCACGATCCAGCCGCGCAAGACGAGCATGTTCTGGCGTTCGCGATCACGCTCGAAGGACTGCCGATCCGAGTGGAATGCCCTCCCGTCGACCTCGATCGCGATCTTCAGCCGGGGATCGGCGAAGTCGATCTCTGCGATGATGCGGCCATCCTCACCGTGAATCGCGTAGTTGGCCACCCAACCCGGGAGACCCGCCCTCGCAAGGATGCGCCGCATGACCTGCTCCGCCTCTGAGCGGGAGCCGGACGTGGCGCGCGTGAGGAGTTCGCGGAGGCGTTGTTGGCCTCGCGGGCCGGGCCCGGATCTCATCTGGACTACCTGCTCCAGTCTGGCCGCGTCGAGCCACCGTCGTTGAAGCGCGTAGTCGAGCAGTTCCTGGGCCGCCTTCGATGAACGGGACGTCAGGGTATCAGCGAGAGCGTCAAGGCGTGGTGCTAGCGGTGGGCATCCAGAGATGGACACACTTCTGCGATCGGCTCTGCGCAAAACCTTCGAGGAGTAGCCCGGCGGGGCCGCAACCGGGACGGACTTGATGACGAGGTGATCCGATCCGGTGACGTCCCACCCCTGCAAGCGCATGGCCGCAGGCCCGCTCACGATGGAGTCCGGTCCGTAGTGCACATGCAGCAGCCAAGACGTGGCCAGGTCCCCCGGTCGGTGCAGGTCGCGAATGATCAAGGCTTGGCCGGCACGCACCCAGCTGCCACGGTTGACTCGGGTGGCGATCGATCGCCACGTGAACCCGGCATCGTGCGCCTCGCGCCATGAGACAAGGCCATCGCGTGTGCTTGCGAGTGCCCGCAGGGATGATTCGTCAGTCGCCATGAAGGCAGGGTGGTCGATTCGCGGGCGGCGTGCTTGGCGCTGTCCACAGGGGTTGGGCTCGAGTCTGAGTGGGCGAGGGGAATTCGAGTGGAGACCGCCGTTTTTGGGCGGTGTGGGCTCGAGTCTGAGTGGGCGCTACGCCGTCTCGCGCGGGCCGGCGGCGGCCTCGAACCACCGGGGGCTCGTCGACGCTGGCGGGTAGAAGAGGGTCCGCTGCAGGATAAGCGAGGGTCCAGGGCGGGCGGCTGCCACAGCCAGTGCTGCGCGCAACTCGTCCGCGTTGCCCACCTCCGCAAACACAATGCCAAAGGAGCGCGCCAGCAGGTCCCA
>VGBQ01000225.1 GCA_016870425.1 Actinomycetota bacterium
TTCTGCGCGTGCACGGACAGCTCGATCGTCTCCGCGGTCGACTGCGCGCCGGTGTGCGGGAAGACACCGATGCGACCGGCAGCTGCCTCGATCACGGCCTCCGTGACGTGCGTGCGCTCATCATGGGTCATGGTGGTGAACTCACCGGTCGTGCCCAGCGGCACGAGACCGTGGATGCCCGCGTCGACCTGCCGATCGACGTGTCGCTGAATCCCCGCGTCGTCGATCGATCCATCGGCGTGGAACGGCGTGACGAGGGCGGTGAGGATGCCGGTGATGCTCATGCGTGGACTCCCGAGGGGGTGAGGGCCGGCATCGGCTTCACGCGCCGGGCAAAACGGGTGGGGCTGAAGGGCAGGAGCCGCGGTGGCACGCCCCGGCCGAGGATCTCGTCGGCGAGCGCGCGCGAGGTGCCCGGGCCGAGCGTGACGCCGAGCATGCCGTGGCCACTCGAGACAAAGGCGTTCGCCGTACCCGGCAGCAGGCCGATGATCGGCATACCGTCGGGAGTCATCGGACGCATGCCGGCCTTGGCCTGGGGCGCACTCGCCGGAATCTGCCAGTTGTCGAAGTAGCCGGAGGGTCCGCGCAGGATCGCCTTGACACGCGTGACGTTGACGTCCTCATCCATGCCGGCGAATTCCATGGTGCCGGACAGTCGCATCCGACCGTCGTACGGCGTCATCGCGATCTTGGCATCCGACAGATTGATGGCCGTGCGCAGTTGCATCGGCGCGGGAGTGAGGTCGATGGAGTAGCCCTTGCCCGGGCGGATCGGCAGGGGTACGCCGAAGAGGTCCGTCACGCGACCGGTCCAGGCTCCGGCGGCCACCACGAAGGCGTCACCGATGAAGCGGCGCTCGCCGCTGCGCACCGCGACGATCGCATCGCCCAGACGCTCGACCCGGTCGATGGGCGCGGACTCGGTGATGATGCCGCCGAGCTCGATGATCCGCGCCTGCAGCCCCCGGGTGAGCGATGCGGAGTCGAGATGTCGCTCGTGCGGGAAGTAGATGCCACCGGCCAGGCCGCTGCGGAGCGCGGGCTCCGCCTGGTGGATCGCATCTCCCTCGAGCACCTGAGGGTCGAGGCCGTGCGCTGACTGTAGGTCGAGGCCGCTCACGTGGTGGTGCATGGTGTCTGCGTCGGTGAAGGCCATGAGCAGGCCCTGAGCGTAGGAGTCGTAGGCAATGCCGTCGCGCGTGTAGTCGTCGAGGATGTCGTTGGTCGACTCGGCAAGCGCGAGATGTGCTTCGAATCCCGCGCGGAAGTCACGCTCATTGCAGCGGCGCCACATGCCGAGCATGAAGCGCACGTGGTCCGGCTGCACGGACGGCTTGATGTAGAGCGGGGAGTCCTTGCGGACCATCCACTTCATCGACTTGAGGATCAACCCGGGGCCCGGCACGGGGGCCGCCTCGCTGGGCACGACCCAGCCGGCATTGACCTCGGAGGCGCCCAGGCCGGGCGCGCGCGCATCGACGATCTCCACCTCGGTGCCCTGGCGGGCAAGCTCGTAGCCGAGGGTGAGGCCGAGGACGCCGCCGCCGATGATCACCGTGCGCATGTGCACTCCCTGCTATCCCGTGATTGTCAGACAATCACGTTGGCTGGAGGCTACGCCCCGCTGACCGGAACGTCAAGGATTGTCAGACAACTCCTTGAGTCCGGTGAGGGCCTCGCCTACGCTCGCCCCATGACTTCCGCTGCGCACAGTCCTGGACCGCAGGTCCGGACCCGGCGCGAGGAGGCCGCTGAGGCGATCCGCAGGGCCATCATCTCCGGAGATCTCCAACCCGGCCAGCGCTTGCGGGAGGTCGCCCTCGCTGGCGAGGTCGGCGTCAGTCGGCCGACCCTGCGCGAGGCCCTGCGCACCCTGGTGCAGGAGGGCCTATGCGAGCAGGAGCCCCATCGCGGTTTTGCGGTCGCAAGCCTGGACGACCAGGCGATCCGCGACCTCGCGGAGACGCGCCTGGTCCTCGATCGGATGGCCATCGAGGGTATCTGGGCGGCCGGGCCCGACGGAGGCGGCTCCGCCGACTCGCCGGGCTACGCCGACAGCGGCCTCGTCGGCATGGCAGCCGTTGATGCCGCCTGGTCGGCGTACGTCGATGCCGATTCCGATCCGGTCTCCCAGCACCTCGCTCACCTGGCCCTGCATCGCGCGCTGTGGCAGGCCTCGGGCAACTCCATGCTCATGCGGATGTGGCCGGTGGCGGAATCGATGTCGACGCTGGTGCTCGCCCATGACCAGGCCGTACGCCGCGATCCGGGCCGGGCGCTTGCGGTGCACGCGTCACTCATCGAGGCGATCCGCTCGCGTGATCCCGAGGCGCTTGATGCTGCGATGGCCGAGCACACGCGGCGTAGCGCGGAGGAGTTCCTCACGCTGCGCAGCGACTGAACGCTGCACCGGTTCACATTGTGCGGCTCAGTGCGAGTGAGATCGATAACCAGCCGCACAATTGACACCGGCCCGGGCAATCCGAGCTGACACCGTCCAAAACCCGCGGTCTGGGCTCAGATTCCACCCTCAGCCCTCGATGATGTCGGCGACTCGGCGCAGGTCATCCAGATCGGCAAAGTCCACCACTAACCGGCCGCGGCTGCGCTCGGTGCGCACTCCCTCCACACGCACGCGCGTGTCGAGCAGGTCGCCGAGACGCTCACTCACCTCCGCGGTGACCTCTGCCACAGCAGCCGGTACGCCGCCGCGCGGGCGCGGGGTGCGCTTGCGCTTGGGCTCGCCATCGTCGCCGATGAGCACGATCTCCTCGATCGAGCGGACCGAGAGCCCTTCCTTGACGATGCGCTCAGCGAGCAGGTCCATCGACTCGGGGTCGTCCAGCGACAGCAGCGCGCGGGCGTGTCCGGCGCTGATCACCCCCGCGGCCACCCGCCTCTGCACGGCAGGGGGCAGCTTGAGCAGGCGCAGGGTGTTGGCGACCTGGGGCCGGGAGCGTCCCAGCCGCTGGGCCAGCTCCTCCTGGGTGCCACCGAAGTCGGCGAGCAATTGCTGGTACGCCGCCGCCTCCTCCAGGGGATTGAGTTCGGCGCGATGGAGGTTTTCCAGGAGCGCCTCACGGAGCATGTCGTCGTCGGCGGTCTCGCGCACGATCGCGGGGATGCGCTCCAGACCGGCGTCTTGGGACGCGCGCCAGCGGCGCTCACCCGCGATGAGCTCGAAGTGCGCGCCATCGCCGGAATCCTCGCGGCGGCGTACGACGATCGGCTGCAGCAGCCCGATCTCCTTGATCGAATGCACGAGCTCCGCGAGTGCGTCGGTGTCGAAGACCTGGCGCGGCTGACGCGGATTGGGCACGACATCAGCGGGTGCGATCTCGACGTACACAGCACCGGCAACGGGCTCGAGATCGGCAGGCGGCTTCGCGGAGGACTTGCGCGATGAGGTCTTGCCTGATGTGGACCTCCCCGTCGCCGACTTCGCGCCCGCCGACTTCGATGCGGCCGACTTCGCGCTAGCCGACTTCGACGCAGGGCGGCCCGACGCCGGTGCGCTCGGCCCCGTAGGGATGAGGGCCCCAAGCCCCCGACCGAGTCCGCGCTTCGCCTCAGCCATGGCAGCCTCCCCCTAAAAATATGTGGATAACCT
>VGBQ01000226.1 GCA_016870425.1 Actinomycetota bacterium
AAGGGCTGCCGTCCGGTGAGTTCATCGCCGTCTCCGAGTCCCTCGCGGGGCTGCGCGAGCAGCATCCCGGCGTGACCGTCGAGGAGCGCGTCGTCAAGGGCCAGTCGGTGCACGCCATCCTCGACGCGAGCACCGATGCCGCCCTCATCGTCCTCGGCACCCGGGGCCGGGGGGAGTTCCTCGGTGCCGTGCTCGGCTCGGTGAGTCAGGGAGTCCTCCACCGCGCCAAGGCGCCCGTCGCGGTCGTGAGCTCCCGCGACCACGGAGCCTCGAGGTGATGGATGTCCACGCCGGCCGGCCGATGGCCACCGTCGCGGACATCCGTCACTCCCCCGTCATGACGATCCGCGACGCCGACACACTCTGGGATGCCTGGCAGTTGATGTTCGTCTCCGGCTTGCGCCACCTCGCGGTCGTCGATGCCGGAGGCGGCAGCATCGGAATCGTCAGCGACCGTGCCATCCTCACCGACCTCCCCCTGACCGAGCGCCATCTCGCGGGCCGTCACGTTAAGGACGTCATGTCCTCGCCCGGCTGCGTCACCGACGACACAGGCGCTCACGAGGCCGCCAGTCGCATGGCGCGTCACGCCGTTGACGCTCTCCCGATCGTCACCGGATCGGGCCGGCCCATCGCGCTGCTCACCGCCGCCGATCTCATCGACTGGGTTGGCCGCGACTGATGGGCCTCAGTGGCCCTGAGCCTCGTCGCGGTGCCCCACCTCGCGCGTGACGCTGCGCATCAGGCTGGTGAGCAGTCGCACGGAAGCCGACAGCACGAGCACGCTGAAGAACATCTGCACGAGCACCGTCCCCCGGGCGAGCTGACCCTGCGCGGCGATATCGCCGAAGCCGATCGTCATGAGCGTGGTCATCGTGAAATAGAGGGCATCCAGCGGTGTCGACATGCCGCCGATCTGACCGGGGTGCTCCGCGATGGCGAGGTAGGTGAGCGAAAAGAGCACGAGGGTCTCCAGCACCATGACGCCGAGCACAGCCGTCCGCACACTGATCGGATGCAGGTGGGTACGCCGCACATCGCGCACCAGCATGTCGAGAAAGGTGAAGGTCAGGATCCCCAGGGAGACGATGAAGATCCCCGCCTGCACCCCGGGCAGATCCGCGCCCGTCGCCCACATGACCGCGAGCGCGACGAGCATGACCGCGACCGCTGCCGGAGCCAGGTAGATCCCCGGGTGCTTGGCCTGCGCCATGGCACCTCCCCTCATCATCGTGCGGCGAAACTACCCGACGAGGCGCGGGCAGGCCCGGGCCCTCGTCCGGCGGTAGCCTCCTGCCATGGCCGCGCAGGATCGACTCGTCTGGATCGACTGCGAGATGACCGGCCTCGACCTGGCCAAGGACCAACTCGTCGAGATCGCCGCCATCGTCACCGACGCCGACCTCACCGAACTCGACGCGGGCGTGAGCATCATCATCCGGCCCGACGACCTCTCAGTCCTCGAGGACATGGAGCAGGTCGTCTTCGACATGCACACCACTTCCGGCCTGCTCGATGAGATCCCCGGCGGCGTGACCCTCGCCGAGGCCCAGGATCAGGTCCTGGCCTACGTCCGACAGCACGTGCCCGAGGCGCGCAAGGCCCCGCTCGCGGGGTCGAGCGTCTACGTCGACCGCGGATTCCTTGCTCGGGACATGCCCGAGCTTGACGCGCATCTTCACTACCGCCTCGTGGATGTGTCCTCGGTCAAGGAGGTCGCGCGCCGGTGGTACCCCCGCGCCTACTTCAACTCGCCTGAGAAGCGTGGCAACCACCGCGCACTCGGCGACATCCGCGAGTCGATTGCCGAGCTGCGCTACTACCGCGACGCGATCTTCGTGCCCCAGCCGGGTCCGGACACTGAGTCAGCGAAGGCCGTCGCTGCGGGACACATCGTCGACCACGACTGACGCCTTCGTTGCAAGGCCCACCACGATCGCCAGCAACGCGAGTCCTGCGAGCGGCATGTAGGGAAGCAGCAGCACGACCCTCGCCGTGATCGGCTGCGCGACCCCGGACTCCGAGACGCACAGCAGCGTGACGGCTGCGACGACGAGCAGGACTCGGGCCCAGGCCGTGCCGAGCGGTAGCCGCGGCGAGATACTCCCCAGCCATCCCGCCAAGCCGCGCGAGAGACGGCCCAGCCCCGGGGCGGCGAACCACACGACGGCAAGGACCACGGTGGCGACGGCGAGGTGCTGCAGCCACCACAGCAGACTCAAGGCGGCAGGCGCGATGCCGAGGCCGATCATCCCGGCGATAGCCACGGTGAAGACGAGCATGTGCCACAGGTAGATCTCCATCGCCCGACTGGCGAAGATTGCGACCGGCACCCACAGGCGGTCATGGTCGAGCGCGCGCTGCAGCAGCGACCACAGCAGCAGAAGTAGACATATCTGCGCCAGGCCGACCAGCGCGAGCACGATCGTGGGAGGTGCGAGGTTGCTGATGCCTTCGACGGCGTCCGTGGAGATGAGCGCGGGACTGTAGGGGCCGACGACAATGGCGAAGATCGCGCCGGACGCAAAGACAATCGTGCCGAGGACGAGGAGCGACGGTCGGATCGTGCGCAGTCGGTCCAAGCGCGTGCCGATCGCGGCGAAGAGCCCCCAGACGAGGATGAGATTGGCCCAGCCGATGAGTTCGTTGACGTTGACCCGCAGCAGGTCCACCCCGAGGATGACCACGAGCCAGATCGCGACCGCCCACGGCCCGCTGCAGCGCACGAGCAGGGGCGCCGCGGCGACGAGGACGAGATACACGCCGAGGAACCACACGAGCTGGACCGGCAGCACGCCCGCCGCACGGGCGGCGTCCGCACCCACGATTGCGCTGGCTGCCAGGGCGAGCACGACCGTGATGGCAATCAGGGGAAGCGCAGGCGCGCTCAGTCGCGTGAGACGGCCGAGGTAGCCACGAGCTTCCCTCGAGCCGCTCAATCTCGTGAGTCCTGCACCGGCGAGGAGGAAGAAGAGAGGCAGGATCTGCAGGACCCAGGTGAGGGGGAACATGTAGGGCGCGGCGTCGAGGGTGTTGATCACCGAGCCGTCACTCGTCACGGTCCACGCCAGGGAGTGTCCGGCGATCACGAGCAGCAGTGCCAGGGCCTTGATGGCGTCCATGACCCGATCTCGCCCGGCACTGGCCGCGAGGACCTTGCTCGTAATGCCGCCCATCGAGTCTCCCGCCCACGGTGCCCGACTCAAGGCCGAGTGCTCGGCATCGTAGACTCATCCGGCGCTCCCGCGAGGGAGCCGCGGTGGGTGTAGCTCAGCTGGTAGAGCGCTGCGTTGTGGTCGCAGATGTCGCGGGTTCGAGTCCCGTCACTCACCCCAAGAATTCTCAAGGACTAGCTAGTCGCCCCCTCGAGAGCCCGGCCGGACCGCAGGACCGTCTCGATGAGCGCCTCAATGTCTTCGTCTGTTGTCCTGAAGTTCGTGATGCACGGTCGCAGCACTGTCATCCCGTCGATCACGGCACTGGTGACGTAGACGTCGCCGTCTTCCTGCATGCGCCGTGCGAGCTCGGCATTGTGCACGTCGATCGACCCGCCGGATGGGACATGGCGAAAGGGGACGATCGACAGCTGCGGATCGACCACGA
>VGBQ01000227.1 GCA_016870425.1 Actinomycetota bacterium
GCGCCCGAGTCGGGTGAGTTCGGCCGCAACCGAGTCGACCAGGAAGGGCATGTCGTCGGTGACGATCTCCACGACGGGCCCGCCGCACGACCAGCCGTCGCCGTCCTCGGTCGGGGTATGCACGCGCACCCGCGCGGTGCCCGCTGGCCGGGAACTCGCCAGCTCCACGTGCGAGACCATCGCCCCCAGCAGATCAGCGGGGCTTCGCGACTCGATGTCCTCGGCGGGCACGTGGCGGTAGTAGACCGGTGCGAGGTCCTCGAGCAGGGGGCTCCCCGCGGACATGGCTTCGACCTCGCCCAGGACGCCTCCCGCAGGGTCGTCCGCGTGAGCCATGGCCGTCGCCTCCTCGAGCCATCAGCCGGGTCGCCCCCGGGTCAACCCGTGTCGGCAAGCCTGCCAGACCCACCGCTCTCGAGAGCCACCCGGCTCGTGCGCAGGGATGTCTCAAGCACTTCGAGTCGACGCCGGCCATCCATGATGTTGCCCCCCATCGCCTCGAGATCCTCCCGGCCCGGGCCGAGCACGGTCACCTGGACCCCCTCGTCGCGGAGTTCGGCCACTTCACCCTCGCACCGGCGAGTGACGCTGCCGCGCCACCGTCGCTCGAGCCGGCTGAGCAGGGAATCGGGTTCGTCGGTCTCGAAGGACACCATCGGCGCAACGACGTAGACCTCATCCAGACCGTGTCCGGCGAGCACGTCGGCTGATGTCGCCGACCACGCTCCTCCATCGACGTACGTGCGCTCGTCGATCGTGACCGGCTCGAACCATCCGGGGATCGCGCACGAGGCCATGACGGCATCGGCCAGCGATGCGCGAGGGGCGTCATCTCGGCCGAAGACGACGCGGTGACCCGCCTCGTAGTCCATGGCCACCACCCACAGCGACCGGTGCGGAGACCACTCCCCGAAAGGGGTGATCGCGTCGATGAGGTGGCCCACGCGCTCGAGCGAGCCGTTGCCGACCGGCAGGAAGGCCGAGAGGACGGCGGTCGGGGGCATCTTCAAGCCGTGGCGCAGGGATGAGGCCATGAGCCGGACCGAGCCGGGGCCGCGCAAGCGAGGCATGGAGGGGCGGCGCCCGCCCGTGGCCGTTTCGTAGTCCCAGAGGTAGCCCGCGAGGGGGCCCTCGGTGATGGGTACGCCGCGCTGGTGGTCACGCAGGGCCTCGATGCTCACCCCTGCCGCCACGAGGGCGCCGAGGACGGATCCGGCGGAGGTGCCGACGATGATGTCGAAGTCCCGCGGATCGATGCCGTGGACCTCCTCGATCGCCTCGAGGGCTCCCACAGCCCACGCACCTCCGAGCACGCCCCCGCCCCCGAGCACGAGACCGCGGCGGGCGGGTGAACGGCGTGATTCAGTCATGTGCGCCGTTCGCCGTCACTCCGCCACCGACAGGTGCCTCGGGCCGCGCGTGGCCTCGAGGAGTTCGGTGAGGGATTCGCGCATCGTCTGCGCGAGGAGGTCGAGATCGGGCAGTGAATCCCGATCGGCGTTCAACCCGAGGAACACCCCTCCATCGTACGACGTCATCCCGATGCTCAGGGCATGCCGCGGGGTCAGTGGCACGATCGGATACGCCGCGAGCATGCGCGCACCCCCGGCATAGAGCGGTGTCTGAGGACCCGGCACATTCGTGATGGTGAGGCTGTAGGCACGCTGCGACAAAGAGGCGCCCACGCGCGCACCGAGGGTGTGCAGAGTCGGCGGAGCGAATCCGACCAGTCCCACCATGGCCTTGGCACCGATCGGCCGGGCCTCCTCGCCGTAGCGGGCCGTGTCGAAGGCGATGCGCTGCAGTCGGATGACCGGATCGGGCTCACCCACCGGGAGGTCCAGGAGGAAGGCGTCGACGAGGCTGGCAGCGTCGCGATCCCCCGCCACGCTCATGGGCACGAGCGTGCGGACGATGGTGTCGTGGGCCACGGGCACGCCCCGCGCGAGCAGCCAGGACCGCAGGGCTCCCGAGACAACGGCGAGCGCGACATCGTTGACCGTGGCCTCGTGCGCGCGCCCCACCGCGCGCAGGTCTTCCAGGCGCAGGTCGACCGTGGCGAATCGGCGTTGCTGGCCCACCTCGACGACGAGCGGATTGGGCTCATGGGGTCGCACCGCGGCAACGATGGTCGCGACCGCATCGCCCACCGACTGCCGGGCGGTGCCCATGCCGCCGCGCACGACATCGATGAGAGCCGTCGGATGCGCGACCACATCACCCACCGCACCGGCGACGAGCTCGACCGAGCTGGGCTCCCGCGCGGGGCGCCACGTCGTCACCGGTGCGCCCCGCACCTGGTCTGTGTCTTCGAGGATCACCTCGCCCAGGTCGACGGCGGTGATGCCATCGACCATGGCCTGGTGCGTCTTGCTGAGCAGGGCGAAGCGATTGCCCTCGACACCCTCAACGAGGTAGACCTCCCACAGGGGGTGGCGTCGGTCCAGCGGGCGGCTCATGATGCGGGCCACCAGGTCGTTGAGCTGGCGCAGCGTCCCCGGGGCCGGCAGGGCAGAGCGGCGGACATGGAAGGTGACGTCGAAGCGCTCGTCATCGACCCAGACCGGCGAGGCGAGGCGCCCGGGCACCTCCCGCAGCCGCTGGCGGTATCTCGGGACGTAGGCGATGCGGTCGCGGATGAGCTTGACGAGGCGCTCGTGGTCCAAGGTCCCCGGCTGCTCCTGAAAGAGCGTGAGACTCCCCACGTGCATGGGCGTCGTCGGGCTCTCCAGGTAGAGGAAGGCCGAGTCCACGGCGGAGAGTCGGTCGGCCACGAGGCCATGGTGCCATGGCGACGTCAGCGATCCCGCCTCTCAGGCCAGATCGACGCCGAAGAGTGCCTGAAGCTCGTCGAGTGTCTGGTCGTAGGTCACGTGACGCACACCGGTGATGCCCAGGTCGGCGGCAGCACCGATGTTGTGCGGTAGGTCGTCGACGAAGACGCAATCTCCCGGTCCGAGCTCCATGCGCTCGAGCGTCAGGTGGAAGATCGCCGGATCGGGCTTGCGCATGCCGACCTCGCCGGAGATGACGACGACGTCAAACATTCCCTCCCACAGGTCGCGCGGATAGAAGTCGCCCCACGAGTTGGACAGCAGGGCCGTGCGTATGCCGATCTCCCGGGCACGGCGTACCAGCGCATTCATGTCGTGGGCGTGCTCGAACTCGTCGAACATGCGTGCCAGGAGCCCCGGAGCCTGCACCGCGGCCTCGGTGCGCCGGCTCAGCTCGCGGGCCAGGGTCTCCTCGAAGTGGGGCACCTCGATCTCCCCGCGCTCGAGGGCATGGATGGGGTTGACCATGGCCTCGAGCTCCCCTTCGGGACCGAGCCACGAGCGCATGATGTCGGCGTAGGCCGAGAGGTCGACGGCGTGACGGTCCGCCCAGCGCCGCACCGACGAGTTGATGTCGGTCGTGAGGACGCCTCCCCAGTCGACGATGAGTCCGGAGTAGGTCGGCGAATCAGGCACGGGATGATCCTAGGCGGGCACCGCCTGCTGATCGCGAGGCCGTGGCACTGACTGTCGAGCGAATTCGCGGAGAATTCCCCGTGCCGGTGACCGCGGTGCAGCCTCAGCGAGGGTGCGGCCTTCGCGCAGG
>VGBQ01000228.1 GCA_016870425.1 Actinomycetota bacterium
GGTGAACGACCCAAAGGCAACGGGTCCCGTGCCGGGCAACTGCAGAGGGTCATCCACATCCGCCAGGCGACACCACTCGGTCCACCACCGCTGAGTCCGGCTGAAGCGCTCGTCCCCGGTGACGTCGAAAGACGCGGCCACGCCCCAGCCCACCAGGCCGTCGCCACCGCGCACCCACGCGGTGCCGGTCGCATCGGGGAGCCGATCGAGGAGCGGACCGGGATCCTCAAGGGGCATCGTCCGCACCCTGGGCGACGTCGTCGCGGGAAGCACCGGGATCGCCACAGGGTGAGGGTACGGCCCCCGTGAGGGCCCGGCGAGTCGGCGGAGCCGCCTCTGTCGGGCCCGACCTCCGGCGGCGGCTTTGTCATCCAGAACCGCGGGGACGGACAGGCGGAGCGCGGAACGAGATGACAAAACCCTGAGGTGGCCAGCCCGGAATGCCGCACGGGACCGCCGCTGGGAGGATCGGCCCATGCCTCGCGCCGACCTCGACAAGCAGCCCATTGAGGTGGCGGCGATGTTCGACGAGGTGGCTGAGCGCTACGACCTCACCAACGACGTGCTCGCGCTCGGCCAGACCCGCCTGTGGCGGCGGGCGGTGCTCAACGCCGTGGCCCCCCGCCCGGGGGAGCGGATCCTCGACCTGGCCGCCGGCACCGGCACGTCGAGTGTCCCCTTCGCGGCCCGGGGGGCCAGCGTTGTCCCGTGCGACTTCTCCCTGGGGATGCTCCGCGTCGGGCGCCGCCGAGAGCCCGAACTGCCGTTCGTCGCCGGCGATGCCCTGCGGCTGCCCTTCGCCGACGCCACGTTCGATGCCGTCACCATCTCCTTCGGGCTGCGCAACACCGTCGAGCCAAGCGCCGCCCTGGAGGAGATGGCCAGGGTGACGCGCCCCGGGGGCCGATTGGTGGTCTGCGAGTTCTCCCACCCATCCCTCGCCCCCCTGCGCACCCTCTACTCCCGCTATCTCATGGGTGCTCTACCGGCCATCGCACGCCGCGCGTCTTCCAACCCGGAAGCCTATGTTTACCTTGCCGAATCCATCCGTACATGGCCCGACCAGGCGGAGCTCGCCGCCATCATCGGGGCTTCCGACTGGTGCGACGTGGAGTGGCTCAATCTGACCGGCGGAATCGTCGCTTTGCACCGGGCCCGCCGCCCGGCGCAGGGCCCCGGCCCCGCGCAGGGTGGTGCGGGCGCGTAGATAGACTGCCGCCGCGTCGGACGTCAGGTCCTGCGCGACCGCTGGCAGGCCCGTCCGTGAGGAGTGTGGTGAGTTCCTACGCGCCGATCCTCGTCCTCGGCCTACTCGCCGCCGGGTTCGCGATCTTCAGTGTGACGCTGACCACCTTTACCGGCCCCAAGCGCTACAACCGGGCCAAGCTCGACGCCTACGAGTGCGGCATCGACCCCACGCCCCAGCCCATGGGTGGCGGACGCTTCCCCGTGAAGTACTACCTCACGGCGATGATGTTCATCATTTTCGACATTGAGATCGTCTTCCTCTACCCCTGGGCCGTCGCCTTCGACCAATTGCCGCTTTTCGTCTTCCTGGCGATGATGTTGTTCCTGTTCAACCTCACCGTGCCGTACGTCTACGAATGGCGTCGCGGCGGACTGGATTGGGACTGACGCCATGGGACTCGAAGAAGCGCTGCCGTCGGGTGTTCTGCTCACCACCGTGGAGAAGGTCGCGGGTTATGCCCGCAAGGGGTCGCTCTGGCCGGCGACCTTCGGCCTTGCCTGCTGCGCCATCGAGATGATGGCGACGGGTGGCCCCCGCTACGACCTCGCCCGCTTTGGCATGGAGGTCTTCCGCGCTTCGCCTCGCCAGGCCGACCTCATGATCGTCGCCGGCCGGGTGAGCCAGAAAATGGCGCCGGTGCTGCGCCAGATCTATGACCAGATGCCCAACCCCAAGTGGGTCCTGGCGATGGGCGTGTGCGCGAGCAGTGGCGGGATGTTCAACAACTACGCGATCGTCCAGGGAGTCGACCACGTCGTACCCGTCGACATGTATCTCCCCGGCTGCCCACCGCGGCCCGAGATGCTCATTGACGCCATCCTCAAGATCCACGCCGAGATCCAGGACATGAAGCTCGGCGTCAACGCGGTCCGCGCGGAGGAGGCGGCGGAGCTCGCCGCCCTCACCGCAAGCCCGACATTGGAGATGCGAGGGCTGCTGCGATGAGCGACCAGCAGTCGGTGTCGCCCTTCGAAGCGGGCCTCGAGGTGGCGGCTAGCGCGACCACCCTTCCCGAAGGGATGCGCGAGCTTGAGGTCATCGGCGTGCGGCACGGCGCGTTCTCCGCGCAGGACGGCGGTGACACCTCCGGCTTCGGCGGTCTGGTGGCGCCCATCGTCATGCCGGGACCGACCGAGCCTCCCTACGGTGGCTGGTTCGACGCAGCTGCGGAGGAACTCGCGCTCGCCCTGGCCGATCGCGGCGTGCCCATGACGGCGGCCGTGGAGAAGGTCGTTGTCGACCGCGGCGAAATCACATTCTTTGTACGCCGTGAGCACCTGCTCGCCTTCGCCTCGGCACTGCGCGATGAGCCCGCGCTGCGCTTCGAGATGTGCATGGGGGTCAACGGTGTCCACTACCCCGGCGACGCAGGGCGCGAACTCCACGCGGTCTACCCCTTCCAGTCCGTGACGCACAATCGCCGGATCCGGGTCGAGGTCACCTGCCCGGATGGCGACCCCCGCATCCCCTCGATCACCTCGGTCTATCCGGCCAACGACTGGCATGAGCGCGAGACCTACGACTTCTTCGGGATCATCTTCGATGGACATCCAGCGCTCACGCGCATCGAGATGCCCGACGACTGGCCGGGGCATCCCCAGCGCAAGGACTACCCGCTGGGCGGTATCCCCGTCGAGTACAAGGGTGCTGAAGTGCCGCCACCCGACCAGCGGAGGGCCTACTCCTGATGACCACCGACCAGAACATGTTCAGCGAGGCCCTCATCGACGACGAGGGCATTGTCTACGAGGGCGAGATGCCCGAGGACGATCCCTACGCGCTGTCCTATGAGACCGGCCAGGGCACGGTCTACACCGTCTCCGGCGGCGATTGGGACTCGATCTCATCGCCCGACGAGGGCGAGCGCGAGCGCATCGTCGTCAACATGGGCCCGCAGCACCCCTCGACCCACGGTGTGCTTCGCCTGATCCTCGAGCTCGAGGGCGAGACGGTCATCGACACCCGGTGCGGCATCGGCTACCTCCACACGGGCATCGAGAAGAACATGGAGTACCGCACCTGGACCCAGGGCGTCACCTTCGTGACCCGCATGGACTACCTCTCCCCTTTCTTCAACGAGACGGCGTACTGCCTCGGCGTCGAGAAGCTCCTGGGCGTCACCGATCAGATTCCCGAGCGGGCGAGCACCATCCGCGTGCTCATGATGGAGCTCAACCGCATCTCCTCCCATCTCGTCGCGCTCGCTACGGGCGGCATGGAGCTCGGCGCGCTCACCGCGATGACCTTCGGCTTCCGCGAGCGCGAGCTAATCCTCGACATCTTCGAGATGGTCACGGGCCTGCGCATGAACAGTGCCTACGTCCGTCCT